>ONWL01000114.1 GCA_900321525.1 uncultured Eubacteriales bacterium | reverse complement strand
AAGCGGCTGGGGATGAATCTGTCCTCCTGTGACGCCTATGTGAATATCACAGGGGGAATCAAAGTCAATGAACCTGCTCTGGATCTGGGGATCGTCTTTGCAGTAGTGTCCAGTTTCCGGGATCTGCCCATAGACGAGCATCTGATTGTTTTTGGAGAAGTGGGTCTTGCAGGAGAAATCCGCGGGGTCAGCATGGTACAGCAGAGAGTGAATGAGGCAGGCAAGCTGGGATTTACCACCTGTATTCTGCCTGCTGTGTCCATGAAAGGATTGCAGACACCGGAAGGGATGAAACTGATTCCGGTGCACCATGTGGGAGAATTATTAGAACTGGTTTGATAACAGAGTTTTGCAATTAACTAATATGATACAAAAAGGAAAGAAAGTAACATGAATTTTCCATCAAAAGTATTTTGTCGGACTTACCAACTGGGATTTCGTCTGGCAATGCCGGTTTTGCCTTATCGGGAGCCGAAATTATATGAACATATCAAAAGTGTGCCAAACATATTAGACAAACACCAAATCAAGTCTGTTTTGCTTGTGACAGATCCAGGCTTAAGAAAAGGTGGCAGTACAGCGGCACTGGAAGCGATTTTGCAGGCGCATCAGATTCACTGTGCAGTGTATGACCAGACCTGTGCCAATCCCACGGTACACAATGTGGGGGAGGCAAAGGCACTGTATCAAAAAGAAAAGTGTGAAGCGCTCATTGCATTTGGGGGCGGTTCTTCCATGGACTGTGCCAAAGCAGTGGGAGCGTGCATTGCATATCCAAATAAATCCTTAAAGCAGTTGAAAGGATTGTTAAAGGTACTTCGAAAGCTGCCGGTACTCATTGCCATCCCCACCACGGCAGGCACAGGCAGTGAAGTGACTGTTGCGGCGGTCATTACAGACAGTGAACAAAAGCATAAGTATACCATGAATAACTTTACTCAGATTCCGGCTTATGCGGTGCTGGATCCGGAAATGACCTATACATTGCCGCCTCATCTGACTGCCACCACTGGTATGGATGCACTAACCCATGCAGTAGAGGCATATATTGGCGGTTCTACCACAAAGGAGACCAGAAAACTGGCGTTGCAGGCAACCAGATTGATCTTTGCAAATATTGAAACCGCCTATCAAGACGGTTCCGATTATAAAGCAAGGAGGAATATGCTCCATGCTGCCTATAAAGCGGGGCTTGCCTTTTCCAAGTCTTACGTGGGATACATTCATGCAGTGGCTCATTCTCTTGGAGGACAGTATAATATTCCCCATGGGCTGGCCAATTCGGTTCTGATGCCCATCGTATTAGAGGAGTACGGACCGGCAGTGTACAAAAAACTGCATATGCTGGGGATCGCAGCCCGTGTGGCACAGAAAGAAGAGTCCCATGAAGAGGGGGCGAAGAAGTTCATTGGGGCCATTCGGGAACTGAACAGGAACATGAATATTCCGGAGACACTTTCCGGCATTCGGAAAGAGGACATTCCCCGGATGGCAAAGCATGCAGCCAAAGAAGCCAATCCGCTGTATCCGGTTCCGGTACTGATGAATGCAAAGGAACTGGAACGGTTTTATGAACTGGTTGCAGATTGGAGATAGGTGATGAAAATAGAGGAGATTCTGGAACGTCAACGAAAGTTTTTTCAAAGCGGCACCACATTGTCTGTGGAATTCCGCATACAAATGTTAAAGCGGCTGTGGAAAACAGTGAAACAATATGAGCCGGAGATCAGCAAGGCGCTGAAAGAAGACTTGGGCAAAAGCGATATGGAAGGATTTATGTGTGAAACCGGACTGGTGCTGACGGAAATCAGCTATATGATTCGTCATACCAGAAAGTTTGCAGCCAAACACCGGGTACACACCCCATTGGCACAGTTTGCTTCTTCCAGTTACCAAAAGCCATCACCATATGGCAATACATTGATTATGAGTCCCTGGAATTATCCGTTTCTGTTGACCATGGAACCGTTGGCAGATGCCATTGCAGCAGGAAACACAGCCATTGTGAAGCCCAGTGCCTATTCCCCGGCTACCAGTGCAGTCATTCAGAAAATCATAAAGGAATGTTTTCCCTCTAAATATGTTGCGGTGGTTACCGGTGGCAGAAAGGAAAATGGGGCATTGCTGGAACAGAAATTTGACTTTGTATTTTTTACAGGCAGCCAGGCGGTAGGCAGAGAGGTATTGCGGCATACGGCAGAGACTCTGACCCCTGCTGTGCTGGAATTAGGCGGCAAAAGTCCCTGTATCATTGATAATACAGCAAAATTAAAGCTGGCGGCAAAGCGTATTGCCTTTGGAAAATATTTAAACTGTGGTCAGACCTGTGTGGCACCGGATTATATCCTTTGCCACACCAGTGTAAAGGAACAGTTTGTGAAAGAACTTTGCAGGCAGATCAAAAAGCAGTATGGGGAAGCACCTTTTGCAAATCCGGATTATGGCAAGATCATCAATGAAAAGCATTTTACACGGTTGTGCAGGTTACTGGATCCGGACAAAGTGGTGATGGGAGGCAATGTGAAGCAGGAGACACTGCAAATTGCACCTACCGTTATGGATGGAGTGACCTGGGAAGATGCGGTGATGCAGGAGGAAATCTTTGGACCGATTCTGCCCATTCTTACTTTCGACAAATTCGAGGAAGTGTATTCCCTGCTGGCAGGCAAACCCAAGCCTCTTGCTTTGTATCTGTTCTCCGAAGATAAAAAGCGCATTCGTCAGGTGACAGACCGCTGTTCCTATGGGGGCGGCTGTATCAATGATGTGGTGATCCATCTTGCCACCTGCGAGATGGGTTTTGGCGGTGTGGGAGAAAGCGGTATGGGAGCTTATCATGGAAAAGAAGGTTTTGATGCCTTTTCCCATACCAAAAGCATTGTGGACAAAAAGACATGGATGGATCTGCCTATGCGGTATCAGCCATATCAGAAGGGATTGTACGGCAGAATGCTCCACCTGATCTTGAGATAGAGAAGAAAATCGGGAAACTATGGTAACGAACGTTTTTTAACAAAAATTTTGTTGAAACTGTTTTCTGATTGCATGAAAGAATTTCGGAATTACTTGGTGAAAGATAGAAAAGCAAAGAACAGCTTCGCGATTCAAATGAGAGCTGTTCTTTTTTCATTGTAAGCAAAATAAAAGACAGATGAAAACTCATCTGTCTCATAAAGCAGGGGCAACAGGATTCGAACCCGTATCGACGGTTTTGGAGACCGTAGCTCTACCATTGAACTATACCCCTATGTCATCTGACTTATTTATGATACCATGGATTTTTGATTTTGTCAACAGAAAAGTAAGGGATTTTTGCAAATTTTTGGAACAAAAAAGACAATTTGTCTTCAGATATGTGACCACAGAAGAATATCGGTATCAAATGGTGATATTTGACGTAGCTGTGATGTGGAAAAAAGATTGATTTTTCAGGTGGAGTGTGGTACAGTGACACAGTACCTGTAGGGGATTCCAGCGGAAAATATCTGAACTCGCAAAGTTGTGATCCATCAGACGGAACGGAGAACGTTGTGTGGGATATGGATCATACTGTGAAAATGTGAGTGTGTGGTGCTGTGATCTGGTGATACAGGTGTGCGTGAGTTCGAGACCTTCCTCACGTAAAACAAAACTAAAGGAGATTGAAAAATGAACAGAGTACGCTTTTTGACACAGGCAGCCATGATTGCTGCCATTTATGTGGTGTTAACTATGTTAGCCAATGCAATGGGACTTGCATCTTATGCCATTCAGGTGCGCTTCTCGGAAGCACTGACCATTCTGCCTTTCTTTACGGCAGCGGCAGTACCGGGACTGGCAGTGGGCTGTCTCATTTCCAATATTCTGGCAGGCGGTGCGTTGTTGGATATTGTGTTTGGCACCATTGCCACGTTGATTGGTGCGGTGTGTACGTATCTGCTTCGAAAGAAGAGCAAGTGGCTGGCACCCATTCCCCCGATTATTGCCAATGCAATCATCGTTCCACCGGTGATTTATGCAGCATATGGCATCTCTCCCATCTGGTTATCGGTGATCACCGTGACCATCGGGGAGATCATCAGCTGTGGTATACTGGGAATGCTGTTGCTGCATGGCCTGTTAAAGTATAGACGGATTTTTGACTTGCAGGCATAAACTTGCATTGTGTTTCATCAGAAGCCGAACAGGAGAAGAGAGACTCCTGTTTTGGCTTCTGATTTCGTATAGGACAGGAAAATGGACAGGCGTAGCCTGTGTGGAATGTCCTGGGAAGAAAATCATCAGGAAAAATAATCATTAGGAAAAGCAGCAGAAGGATGGGCGGTCATGTATCAGATATCGGAAAATAAAATTCGGCTCTCGGTACGAGGGCTGGTGGAGTTTGTATTAAAAAGTGGTGATATTGACAATCGAAAGCGGAGTGGCAAGGATGCCATGCAGGAAGGCAGTCGGATTCACCGGATGATTCAAAAGCGGATGGGGTCCGGATACCGGGCAGAGGTTTCTCTGAATATGACCGTCGCTCTGGAGAAATATGTGCAGGAGTTGCGGCAGAATCCCGGGATCTTTCCGTATGCAATCGGGGAAGATTTGTCCATTGATCTGGCATTGGATGGACGGGCAGACGGCATTGTAGACGATGAGGCAGGGATTCTCATTGATGAGATCAAGGGAACGTACCAGAGACTGGATTACATAGAAGTACCGGAAGCAGTCCATGTGGCACAGGCAGTCTGCTATGGATATATGTATACAAGAGAACGCCGTCCGGAGCAGGTCACCATTCAGGTGACCTATTGCAACATGGATTCAGAGGAAATCCGACAGTTTCAGGAAGTGTACTCCTTTCCACGACTGGAAGAAGAATTTTGCAGCTATCTGCGGGAGTATACCAGATGGGCCGCCTTTTTGATCTGCCACAGGCAGGTGCGAAATGCATCTTTGCAGGGCATGGAGTTTCCATTTCCGTATCGGAAAGGTCAGAAAGATCTGGTGGTTTCCGTCTACCGCAGCATTGTCCGGGAAAAGACACTGTTTATCCAGGCACCCACCGGTATTGGGAAGACCCTTTCTACCATCTTTCCCAGCGTGAAGGCTGTGGGGGAGGGCAAACTGGAAAAGATTTTTTACCTGACGGCAAAGACCATTGCCCGAACTGTAGCAGAGGAAAGTATGACCATCTTGCGGGGGCAGGGCATGGAACTGACTGCCCTCACCATCACTGCAAAAGAAAAAATGTGTCCCATGAGTCGGATGGAGTGCAATCCAGTGGCGTGTCCTATGGCAAAGGGGTATTTTGAACGGGTCAATGAGGCAGTGTATGACCTGATCTGTCATGAGAAAAAGGCAGACAGGACATGTATCCTGGCTTATGCAGAGAAACATCAGGTGTGCCCGTTTGAATTTACGTTGGATTTGAGCTACTGGATGGATGCTGTCATTTGCGATTACAATTATGTATTTGATCCCAATGTGTATCTCCAGCGATATTTTGCAGATGGGGAGCGGGGCGCCTATGTCTTTCTGGTAGATGAGGCCCACAACATGGTAGATCGTGCCAGAGAAATGTACAGTGCCACATTATATAAAGAACAATTTCTGGAAGCCAAACGGCTGTATGTGGGATACGAGT
>ONWL01000112.1 GCA_900321525.1 uncultured Eubacteriales bacterium | reverse complement strand
TATCAATTCCTCCAATAAAGATTTTCCGATGGTCCCCTCCGGCATGTCTACCCCGAAATTCTGCGCAATGGTTGCCCCGATGGTGCCAAAGGTATCCTGCTCTGCCAACCTGCCGCCCTGCTCCATAGAGGGGGACCAGGCAAGGAAAGGCACCTGTTCTCTTGTGTGATCGGTTCCTTTATACGTGGGATCATTGCCGTGATCTGCGGTGATCAGTAGTAGATCATCTTCCCGTAACAGAGGGATCAGTTCTCCTAACTTCCGGTCAAACCGCTCCAATTCATCCCCATATCCTGTTGGATTGCGCCTATGCCCCCACAGGGCATCAAAATCCACCAGATTCACAAAACACAGTCCACAGAAATCTCTTTTGGCGATTTCGATGGTCTGCTCCATTCCATGGACAGAACTCTTGGATTTATGGGACTCTGTCAAGCCCTCTCCATCAAAGATGTCATAAATTTTCCCTACAGAGATCACATCATAGGACGCTTCCTTCAATGCATCTAAGACGGTTTTGCCGGATGGTTTCAGGGCATAATCATGGCGGTTGGCAGTCCGCACAAACTGGCCTTTTTTCCTTCCGGTATAAGGTCTGGCAATGACTCTGCCCACCCGCCATTCTTCCTTCATGGTCAGTTCTCTGGCAATCTCACAGTATTGGTACAATGTGTCTAACCCCATAGTTTCTTCATTGCCGCAAATCTGCAAGACAGAATCGGCAGATGTGTACACGATCAACTCTCCGTTTTGGATTTCCCTCTCTCCCAGTTCCTCTAAGATTTCCGTACCGCTGGCACTTTTATTGCCGATGATCTTGCGACCGGTTCGCCGTTCCAATTCCGCAATCAATTCCGGTGGAAACCCATGGTCCGTAAAGGTGATAAAGGGTTTTGTGGTCCACAGTCCCATCATCTCCCAGTGACCGGTCATGGTATCCTTACCGCTGCTGCGCTCTTGCAGTCTGGTATACCGCCCCATCGCTTTTGGATTGGAGGGATACTGCTGCAATGCGGTCAGATTTCCCAGTCCCAACTGAAATAAATTTGGAATGGCAAAAAAACGCCTCTGTTCCGAAACATGCTGCAAGGTATTCACCCCCACATCTCCAAACGATGCAGAATCCGGCATCTCACCAATCCCCAGTGAATCAATGACAATGAGAAAAATTCTCTTAAACTGCTTCATCCATCACCCTCCTGTTTTCTCCTGATTCATGCCCTTTAGCATGTTTGCGTTTATTATATCACATATTTTGTGTTTTGTACGCTTTTCCCCCTCTCTGCCCGCATCTTTCCGATACACGAAAAACAAGAAAGTCGTTTGAAAGGGTGCCCGCATCATTCCGATACACACTGATTGAAAATCATTCCCCGATATGTTATAGTACATACAACAACTGATGACGGTGCATTTGTCCGTTCAGACAGCAGACAAGTACCTGCACCTGATCCTACAGAAAGAGAGCATTTCATGTCGAAAGAAGAACTTACATTAGAGATAATAGAGCATTTAAAACAAGAATACCCGGATGCAGACTGCACGTTGGATTACAATGAAGCCTGGAAGCTGCTTGTCAGCGTCCGTCTGGCTGCCCAATGCACCGATGCAAGAGTCAATGTGGTGGTACAGGACTTGTATGCCAAGTACCCAACGGTAGCTGCACTAGCCCAGGCCGATGTGGCAGACATCGAAGCCATCGTCAAGCCATGTGGTCTGGGTCGCAGCAAAGCCAGAGACATCCACGCCTGCATGAACGTACTGCTCACCCAATATGACGGAAAGGTGCCGGATGATTTTGATGCCTTGCTGTCCCTTCCGGGCGTGGGCAGAAAAAGCGCCAATCTGATCATGGGAGACGTGTTTGGCAAACCAGCCATTGTCACCGATACCCATTGTATCCGCCTGGTGAACCGGATGGGACTGGTGGACCAGATCAAAGACCCGAAGAAAGTGGAGATGGCACTGTGGAAACTGGTGCCACCAGAGGAAGGCAGTGCCTTCTGTCACCGGCTGGTATATCATGGAAGAGAAATCTGCACCGCCCGTACCACCCCCCACTGTGACCGGTGTGTGTTACAGGATATTTGTGCCAAACAGATCTGATCCGCTAATAAAATGTTTTTTTCAATTCTTTCATATATCAGACATTGCAAAAGAGAGAAAGCCAGAACATTTGACTTTCTCTCTTCTGATAATCCTTTTTCTTTCAGTACACTACAAAATCTTCCCCAAACTTACGGATGGGCAAGTGCAGTACAGACCCTTGCAGTACCAAAACAACGCTTTACCATTCCCACACATCATCCGCGGCGTTCGCCGATCCATTTTTTCACCTCGATCAGCAAGGTCGGTGCCAGTGCCAGCAACAGCATCCACAGAAGCTGCATGCCGTTTAAGGAAGCTGCTAAGAACAATCTCTGCAACACCGGCACGAACAATACCAGCGCCAGCAATGCTGCACCTGCTGCAAATGCGCCTACACTCCACAGGTTAGAGCCAAATCCCAGCTTTGTGATGGATTCTTCTCCTCTGCAGTTAAATCCATGGAACAAACGGGTTAAAGACAAAGTGGCAAATGCCATGGTTCTGGCTGTTCTGGCATCGGTTTGCAAACCGATTCCAAAGGCGGCCAGTGACGCTGCCCCGATCAAAATGCCATAACCCACCAGTTTCCAGGAAAATTTCTTTGTGAGAATACCTTCTTTTGCATCTCTCGGTTGATCCTGTAACAACTTTGGATCTGCCGGTTCCATGCCGATGGCAAGGGCCGGCAGAGAGTCTGTGATCAGGTTGATGAACAGCAAATGTACCGGCTCAAAGGGACTTGGCAACGCAGCTAAGGAGCAGCAGATAACCGTCAGGATGGCACCCAGATTGCCGGACAACAAAAACAGGATGGAATTTAAAATATTCCGATACACATTTCTGCCGTTCAACACGGCTTTGATGATGGTGGCAAAGTTGTCATCGGACAAGATCATAGAAGCAGCATCCTTGGACACTTCTGTACCGGTGATGCCCATGGCTACACCGATGTCTGCCTTTTTCAGCGCCGGCGCATCGTTGACACCGTCACCAGTCATGGCGACGATCTGTCCCTTTCTCTGCCATGCATCTACAATACGAATCTTGTTCTCCGGTGACACACGGGCATAGACGGAAATCTTTTCCAAGGTTTCATCCAGCTCTGTATCGGACATGGCATCCAGTTCCTGACCGGTCACTGCCAGATCTCCATCCCGGAAGATGCCGATCTGCTTTGCGATTGCAGATGCGGTCACTTTATGGTCACCGGTAATCATCACCGGACGGATACCGGCTCCGATGGCTTCTTTCACCGCCTGTGCAGATTCCGGACGTGGCGGATCCGCCATGGATACCAGACCTACGAAAATGTAATCCTGCTCATCTTCTAAGGTAAGCACATCATCCTCTGTGGTTTCCTTATAGGCAAATGCCAGCACACGAAGACCATTTTCTGAAAAACGCTGGTTCTGGGCAAAAATAGCTTCCTTATCTGCCTTGGTCAGTTCCCGAATACCAGTTTCTGTTGCAATCTTCACCGTACGGTTTAAGATCACATCCACCGCCCCCTTGGTCAATACAGTAGGGATGCCATGAATCCGATACTTGACACTCATCAGTTTTCGATCAGAATCAAATGGAATCTCCTCCATACGGGGCATCATGCTTCGAATATCTTCCTCCGAAATACCCGCTCTGGTGAGGCCCGCTTTTCTCGCCATCAGTAACAGACAAGATTCTGTAGGATCTCCGATGCCCTTGTCCTCCTGCATGACAGAATCATTGTCCAAAATGGCTGCATACAACAGGTACCGATGCAGGGAGGAGTTCAATGTCAGTTCCTCCGGCTTTAAAATCTGTTCATTGATATAAATTTCCTGTACGGTCATACGGTTCTGGGTCAGGGTACCGGTCTTATCGGAACAGATGACCGATACGCAGCCTAAACTTTCCACTGCCTTCAATTCCTTCACGATGGCATTATCTGCTGCCATCTTGGAAGTTCCCACGGCCTGCACGATGGTGACGATAGAACCTAATGCTTCCGGAATGGCTGCCACTGCCAGCGCCACTGCAAACATGAGAGAGTCTAACACCGGCTCTTTCTGGAAGATACGCAGTGCAAAGACGATGGCGCTGATGATCAGGATGACAATGGCCAGCTTCTGGCTGAAGGAATCCAGACTCACCTGCAATGGGGTCTTCTTTTCTCCGGTGTCATTCATCAATCCGGCGATCCGTCCCATTTCTGTATTCATGCCTGTGCCAGTCACCAGCACATCGGCTCTGCCATATGTGACCAGACTGCCGGAGTATACCATATTGGTGCGGTCTCCAAGAGCCACCTGCTCTGTGATCACCTCTTCGCTTTTGTCCACATTAGTGGATTCTCCTGTCAGGGCGCTTTCATTGACCTGCAAAGAATAATTGGTCAAAATCCTGCCGTCTGCCGTCACCAGATCGCCTGCCTCTAATAACAGGATGTCACCCGGCACGATGTCCTTGGTCAGCACTTCCTGCTTCACTCCGTCACGCAGCACTCTGGCGTGAGGAGACGACAATGCTTTCAGGGAATCCAGCGATTTCTGTGCCTTCACATACTGTACGGTACCAAGCACCGCATTGAGCAGGATGACTACAAAGATGACAATGGCACTTTCTTCACTTCCCGACAACATGGAAATGATGGCCGCCCCAATCAAAATCAGCACCAGCAGATCCGCAAACTGCTCTGCAAATACCCGAAACACACTTTTCTTTCCGGCTTCCTGCAATGCATTTTCTCCGTACTGCTGACGCCGCTTCTCCACTTCTGCGGGACTCAGTCCACGGCTGGCGTCTATGCCCTCCGTCACTTCTTCTCTGGTCATTTGGTAGACTTCTTTCATACAATTCCTCCATTTTCTCTTTTCCTGCACAGGATGCCTCTTTACCCGGATATTTGGTGCACCCAAAACATCACCCACGCCCTCCTGTATGCAGACCTTATGGTGACAGCGCCTTTTGTCACACCATAGAACACTCCCATTACACAGGAACGCTCTATTACAAAAAAAGACTCCCTGCGCACAATTCTGTGCACAAAAAGTCTTGTTCGCTTCTTTTATTGATTCCGTGTCTGGCTCCGGCCTGCTTTCGCAAACGTCCTGACGAAGACCAGAACATACATCCTCCGATGCTCCACAGCAGTCCTCTGGTGCAAAATCAGCCAGATCACGCACCGCTGTCACACTCTTCATCATGTATGCAACTACTCCCCTTTTGTTACAAGAGTATTCATTTTTCTCCGTGCGCCGAAACCTCGAATGGCTTCTACAAGCGTTACTCTGGCAGTTAACTCAGCCCAGGCTGCCTTACGGCACATAAAGGAGACTCCTTAGTGCTGCTCCATTCCTGACCTGACACGGTTCAGAGGCCTCTATTGCGTAAGACCCAGACGTCAACGTCACTTACCAAAGGCAGTCCTCACAAAAGACCGTCCTCAGAATCGGCATCACCCCTGCTGTAGCGGATTGCAGGTACAGGGCACCGCTAATTCCCCAGCTGCACGGTTCTGTTATTATACTACAGATTCCACTTTTTGTCTATAGGAAATTTACAAAAGGCTCCCATTATGCATCTAAGTTTCACATTTAGTTTTTTTCA
>ONWL01000037.1 GCA_900321525.1 uncultured Eubacteriales bacterium | reverse complement strand
AGAAAAACAGTTGAAACGGAAGAGAAGAAATAGGAAGAGTTGATAGGGGGATTTAAGTGAGCATTTTATATCATGCAAGCAAGGAGATTGTTGTATATCCGGAGATACGTAAAACCAGATATACAAAGGATTTTTCCTGGGGATTCTATTGTACAAATAATTGGAAACAGGCGATGCGATGGGCAAATCGAGGAGTAGGAGAGCCAGTTATCAACATTTATGATTATGAACCAAATGGTGAGTTGCGTATATTGCGTTTTGACGAAATGACGGATGAATGGTTAGATTTCATTGCCAGATGTCGAAATGGCGAGACGCATACTTATGATATTGTAGAGGGACCAATGGCAGATGATACCATCTGGAATTACGTGAATGATTTTATTACTGGAAAAATTACAAGGAAGCAATTCTGGGCATTGGCTGAATTTAAATATCCAACCCATCAGATGAGTTTTCATACGCTATCTGCATTGGATTGTCTGACTTATAACAGGAGTGAGATTGTATATGACAAATAAGCAAAAAGATGATTTGTTTTATGTTTGTGCGTTAATTGAATATGTTGCCAGATATTCAAAGAATCGTAGGGGAGTCATCGTACATGCTTTAGGTGAAGAGGGAATCAAAAAGCAGCTTTACGATGCAGAGGTCAATCACTGTCTTTCTTTTGAGCAGGTATGTGACGAACTGATGGAATGGTATCAAATTCCTTTTGGAGATTTTGATCCGAGCAAAGACAGTCCATATGCAATCCCTGGCTATCTGGATATTGGCAGGCTATATGCAATTATGATCGAAGATTGTGCAGAACCTGGAGAAGAAGTAAAAGAATTGATTCATCTATTTTCGTCTTTTTTGAGTGATGCGATATCTGACTTTAAGACAGATTTGTATTATCAAAATCCAAGTTATCTGGAATGCTCATATAAAGCAGGATATTTATTGGAATAAGAGATTCTTCCATTGCATTTATGCGCCATCTCAGTTATACTGTGAGTATAACTGGGGAGGATCGCACAGATGGATGTAACAGAAAAATTAATCAAGCCTTTGACAGAAGCAAAGTATTTAAATGCGGATAATGCAGATCGGTATCGGAGCATTATGCGCATTTTTTTTGAAAATTATGAGAAGTTGAAGTACTGGATGTATCAGGAAGAAGTGTATGCCCAGATGAAGCAGCATCCCTATTTTCAGGAGTATCGGATGGAACAGTGTCAGCAGGATCTGGCGGCACTTACAGAATGGAAGAATCTGGTGACCATCCAGGATACGAGAAAAGTCTCTTCTCTGGAGGAATTTAAGAATAAAAAGTTTCGCTATCAGATGTCCCAGTATAGTGTGGAGATTGAGCGTCTGGTGGTGCGTCTGGAAAATCTGTTTATTGAAGGTGCTTCTTTGGAACCCACATTGTTGGAGCGGATTCGACGGGATGTGGAACGGATGGGAAAGATGGCAGATGCAGACATGGATACGGTCTATACCTGGTGGAATGATCTGAACAATGATTTTATACGTCTCAATCAGAACTATCAGGATTATATTCGGGATTTGAACAGTGTGAAAGCAGAAGAAATGATGCGGACAAGAGAATTTCTGCTTTTTAAGGACAAATTGATCGAGTATCTGAGAAGCTTCATCAAAGGGTTGCAGAGAAATGTAGGTGTGATTGAAGAACATCTGCGTATGATGGACAGGGAGACGCTGTCCCAGATACTGGATAAAGTGAATCAGTACGAACTTTCTATTCCACGAATGGATGTAGAAGTGTCACTGTCCATGATAGAGGAAAAGACGTGGGGACGGTATCAAAGCATCTATGAATGGTTTGTATCAGAAAATGGGCGGGAAAACGAAGCAGGAAAGTTGTTTGATTCCACAAATGAGATCATCAGAAGAATCACCCGTTATGCGGCACAGTTAAGTGAAAAGAATGCACTGGGAGCCAATCGAAAAGAAGAATATCGAAAAGTTGCTTCGATTTTTATGAAATGTCAGGATGTTTCAGAGGCACACAAAATGTCGGCCATGGTATTTGGTATGGAACGTCCTTTTCATGTAAAGGGAGACTGGAACCGGGAGACAGAGAGCATCAATCAGAGCGTATATGAGGAAAATCCGGGGGTAGTGACTTTAAAGCCCAGGATCAGAACGTACCGGGAAAAAACAAGGCGCAGTGCCATGCCAGACAGCAGCAGGGAGAAGGAAGCAGTACGCAGTCAGATGTTGCAGCAGTTACAGGAAGAACGAAAAAAACTGGCAGAGCTGGAAGTGGACGGGCGGATCGAATTTGCAAATCTGCCGGTAATTGAGCCAAGAGTGCGGGAAATTCTGCTGAAATGGCTGTCTGATGCACTGGAGGATGGAACCCATTCTGCAAGAACCGATGACGGAAGGGTATATGTGCTGGATATGAGCCGCAAAGAAGAAACCTGTGTGGTACATTGTGAGGACGGGAATTTTACCATGCCCAGACTGAGCCTTATATTTCAGGAGGACAGATAGCAAGAGCAGCATGCAGTGGTGGAGGGACATCCTGGATGAAGCCTTGCTTCTTAGGAGGAGAGAAGCGTGAAAGAACTGGAAATACTGTTGAACCGGCGTTGGGTTCTGAAATCAGAGGACAAGGCCCTTTATTATCAAGTGCGGGATGGATTGGGGGACATCAGGCGGTTTGCCACAGAGAAAATGGGATGTCAGATCGTAGAGAATTCGCTGCTTGTGAAACTGGAAAAGATACCTGCCATACCGGAACCGTTTATGGGGATTTTGGATTTTACATCCAAAGAAGAATATGCGTTTTTATGTGTGTTGCTCATGTTTCTGGAGGACAAGGATGAGGGAGAACAGTTCATTCTGTCACAGTTGACAGAATACATTGCCGGAAATATGCCCAAGCAGTCGGTGGACTGGACATTATATGTATGCAGAAGACAGTTGATCCGGGTGTTGCGGTATGCCGTCTCTCAGGGGATTTTGCACGTGACCGATGGAAGTGATGATGTGTTTATGGAAGAGCAGTCAGGTGAGGTGCTGTATGAAAACACAGGTGCGTCCCGGTATTTTATGCGGAATTTTTCAAAAGATATCATGGAATTTGACCAGCCGGAGGATTTTCAGGAAAGTGAATGGTATGAAATGGATGAGAATCGTGGTATCGTCAGACGACATCGGGTATATAAGAGGCTGCTCTTTACACCGGGATTGTATCGGGAATCAGGTCCGGAAGAGGATTTTGAATATCTGAAAAATTATGGCAGGAGGCTGGCAGAGGATATGGAGCAGAATTTTGACTGTCAGGTACACCTTCACAAAGGAAGTGCCTATCTGCTCATGGGAGAAGACTGCCATATGGGAGTGGAATTTCCTGGAAATAATGCAATATCCGATATTCTGCTTTTGTGTTGTGCCAAAATCAGACAAAGAGTAGAAGAAAATGTGTGGCAGGTTCGAAATGATGAAACTATATTGGTGGATGAAATGGAGTGGATACAGCTGTTAAGAGAAGTGAAGGCAGAATGGGGCGCTGGGTTTATCAAGCAGTATCGGGAGCTTCCGGATGGAGAATTTGTGAAGAAAATCATGGAACATATGGAACGCTGGACTTTTTTGAAACCGTTAAAGGCAGAACATCAGATGCTCATTTATCCATTGGCAGGAAAGCTCATGGGACAGTATCCGGAAGATTATGTGCCGGAGCACACCACAGAGAAAAATTAAGATAAATGTAACGGTGAAGGTACGGAGTAATTGCAGATTAGGAGATATATATGAACAGCAGATGGCAGGCAAATAAAATTGGTTTGATTAATTTCTGGTATTATGATGAGCAGGAGTTTCATTTTGTAAAGGGGAGAATGTTGCTGCGTGGTTCCAATGGTTCCGGAAAATCAGTGACCATGCAAAGTGTGGTTCCCCTTCTTTTGGATGGAAATATGAGTCCGGAACGTTTGGACCCTTTCGGTTCCCGTGACAGAAAGATGAACAGTTATCTGTTAGAGGAGGATGACAAGCGGGAGGAACGGACAGGCTATCTGTATCTGGAATTTCGCCGTCAGGAAAGTGATACCTATCTGACCATAGGCATGGGAATACGGGCAAGACGGGGCAAACCACTGGACAAGTGGTATTTCAGTCTGACAGATGGCAAACGGATTGGGAAGGATTTCTTTTTATACAAGCAGACAGATGAGAAGGTGACACTTTCTAAAAAAGAGTTGGAATACCGACTTCAGGACGGGGGACAGGTGTTTGAAAAACAGTCCGACTATATGGAGTATGTAAACCGGCAGATTTTTGGATTTGAAACCGTAGAAGAATACAAAGAAATGATTGATCTGCTGATTCAGCTGCGTACGCCAAAGCTGTCAAAAGATTTCAAGCCTTCTGTCATCAATGATATTCTGAGTGATTCATTGCAGCCTTTGTCAGATGAAGATCTGCGCCCTATGTCAGAGGCCATTGAAAATATGGATACATTGAACATGAATTTGAAAGCCAGGCAGGAGGCAAAGCAGGCGGCGGAGAAGATCAATCGGATTCTGGATCGGTATAATCGGCTGATTCTGTTCGAAAAAGCAGATCATTATGTGGAAAATCAGAAGAAACTGGGTACGCTGGAACAGGAAGAGGCAGACCGCAGACACAGGATTGAAGTGTGGGAGCAGCGGGTTTTGGAACTGGATGGAGAGCAGCTCCAGTTAGATGCCAAAAAAGAAGCATTGGAGAAGGAGAGGGAGTCTTTAAGCAACAGCAATGCGGTAGCACTGAAATCCAGAGAACTGGAACTGCGTACCCGGATTGCGGATGAGGAGACCCAGCTGAGAGAGAAGGAGCGACAGCTTTCTGCCAAGCAGGAGCAGTATCTGGAACTGGAAGAAAGGCAGAAAAAAGGGCAGGATGAGGCGTACAAAAAACGGTGTGATCTGGAAAGTCTGTTAGACGAGATGCAGACAGAAGCAGAAGAAATGTCCTTTGATGAGCATACATTTTTCCGGAATGAACTGGAAGAACATCTGGATGCATCATATGGGTTTTCCGGTCATCAGGAACTGTTTGAAAAGACCAGGCAGAGGATTGAGGATGGTCTGAAGATTTTACAGCAGGTGGAGCTACAGAAGAGACAGGTAGATGACCTGATGCAAAAGAGGGAGAAGAACCAGAAAGAGACGGACGGCAGTGAACGCCGGGTTAATGAACTGGAAAGTATGCTGGTACAGGTGCAGAATGAATGGAAAGAGGCACTGTATCAATGGAATGGCAGCAATCAGGAGCTGGTATTAGAGCATGAACAGATGAAACAGTTGGCACAATTTGCAGAAACCTATGGGGAAACATCGGATTTTGCCATGGTGAAAAAGCAGGTTTCTGATGGCTGGATTCGCAAAAATGGTGTATATCAGACCAGATTGCAGCAGAATGTTCATGCCATAGAAGAATTGCAGGAGGTATATGACCAGATCAGGAGAGAACTGAATGAGTGGGAAAATCACAAAGAACCGGAACCGCCCAGAAGCGAAGCTGTTCTGAAAAACAGAGCACGTCTGGAACAACTGGGAATTCCCTATCAACCGTTTTATCAGGTACTGGAATTTGGACAGGAGCTGACGAAAACAGACTGTGACCGGCTGGAAGAAGCATTGCTGTATATGGGGATACTGGATGCACTGATCATAGATGAGGAGTACAAAGAACAGGTACTCCAGATGGATCCCGGATGCTGTGACCGGTATCTGTTTGCCAGAAAGCAGTCGGCAGAAAGAAGCATACTGGATGTACTGGACCTGAATGATTCGGTAAACGATCTGTTTTTCAATCAAAAAGTCACCGGGATTTTGCGAAACATTGCCTATGACAGCGATGGGGTGACGAACATTGCACCAGATGGCACCTATCAGATTGGCGTACTGACCGGAACTGTGACAGGCGAGTATGAAGCCGGTTTTCTGGGAACCAGAGCAAGGGAAGAGAACCGTCAGGCAAAGATACGGATGTGTCAGCAACAGTTGGCGCAGATCGAAGCACAGCAGGAACAGCTGCAACAGGAAGTGGTGCAGTTAAAAGAACGGTGTGCGCAGTTGGATCGGGAGTATGAAACACTTCCCGGGGATGGAGATTTGCGAACCGCATGGAATCTGCTACAGGAGGCCAGGAGGCTGACAGACAGGCTGAGAGAAGAAGGGCGTGCACTGGAACAGCAGCTAAAGGCGATGACCATACAGCTCAATGACATGCAGAGGGAAGCCATGCAGATTGCAGAGAAACTGTGCCTGACCTGTACCTATGAGGTATTTCGCAGAGCAGAGTCGGCAGCACGAACGTATCATTCCCAATTCCATGAATTGAAGTCAGGACATGCCATCTATCTGCAACTGTTACAGTATATAGAGGATTTGCGGGAGCGGATGGAACATCTGGATGGGGATTTGGAGCAGATTCGTTACGAAATGGGAATGGTCACCAAAGGTCTGAAAAAGGAACAGGAAGAATATCAGTCTGTTCAGGAACAGTTAAAGCTGACCAACTATGAGGAAATCAAAGAACGTCTGGATGCCTGCATAGAGTGGCTCAGGGATTATTCAGTAAAACTACAGAGTTGTATTGAGGAGAAAGCACAGAAAGCAGAGCAGATTCGAAATTTACAGGAGCAGATCAAACAGGGAACTGAAAAAATACAGGAAACCAGGAGAAGAAACGGCTATCTGCAAAAATGTTATGAAGCAGAGTACGCACTTTCTTATGTAGAAGATGTTCCAAAAGAGGCAGCAGAACATCCAGAGCTGGTGCAGACTTTTCTGGAGGGAACCTGTGGAAATCTACAGAAAGAAACGGTCATTCAGGAATTGAACCGGATTTATTTTGAGAATCGTTCTTTCCTGATGGAGTATCAGCTGACCCAAAAGGAGCAGTTTGAGGAACTGGAGGAGCAGGCCCAGAGAGGAGACCCGCCAGCGAAGCGTCTGGATATTCTGGCACGATACCAGGGAACACAGATGCCGTTTTCCAAACTGCTGTTTTATCTGGAAGTGGATATTGCGGAATTGCAGGATTTGATTCAGGCAGGAGACAGAGAACTGTTTGAAGATATTCTGGCAAATACCATCAGCAGAAAGATCAGAAGCAGAATTCACAATTCCAATGTGTGGGTGGAGAAGATGAATGCACTTATGGGTGGCATGAATACTTCCAGTGGATTGAAGCTGAGTCTTCGCTGGAGAAGCAAGACTGCGGAGCAGGAAGATCAGTTAGATACCAGAGAACTGGTGGAACTGCTAAAAAAGGATTATCGCCTGATGAGAGAAGAAGAAGCAGCCAAACTGTCACAGCATTTTCGCTCTAAAGTGGAGCAGGCAAGAAAGTATGCGAAGGATGGTGGGGGCACATTGTCCTTTTATCAGGTCATGAAAGAAACACTGGACTATCGTAAGTGGTTTGAATTTCAGCTCTTTTCCCAGAAAAGCGGAGAGAAACAGAGAGAATTGACCAACAGTGTGTTTGGTACGTTCAGTGGGGGAGAAAAGGCAATGTCTATGTACGTGCCATTGTTCTCTGCTGTGGTGGCAAAATATCAGGGTGGCAGAGAAGATGCCCCTCGATTGATTTCTCTGGATGAAGCATTTGCGGGAGTAGACAACAAAAATATATGCGATATGTTCCGTCTGATGACAGAATTCCAGTTTGATTTTATCATGAATTCTCAGGTACTGTGGGGAGATTATGAAACCTTGGATGCGCTGGCAATTTATCAGCTCATGCGTCCGGGAAATGCCAGATTTGTCACAGTTATGGCATACTTGTGGAATGGAAAGGGGAAGGAACTGTTGGAAAGTACACAAAGTATGGAAGAGGCGGCAAAAGAGTATTATACGGAGAATCAAAGAAAGGAATGACAGGTAGAAATTGGAAACAGGGAAAGCAGGTCAGGAATATGCACTGGCAGAGGCGTGTATTTGCTATTTTAGAGAATGTCCGGTGTTTGAAAAGGTACTGAGGGGATTTTGGGAGAAGTATCTTTCCTATGGCACTTTTTCCGGAACGGTCACATTGCGGGATCTGACAGATGGGGAACGAGAAGATCTGGAAGGGTTCTTTCAGAAAAATTATCATGAACAGAAAGCAGTCTCTATTTCGGCAGCACGGTTTCAAAAAGCTCTTGCAGAGAGCCGCTTTGGCGGACTACAGCCAAAAGATTTGCTGGAGTTGTACTTTCAGGAGGAACTGATCGGCAAAAAGGAGCAAAGGGAGAGGGAGGCAAACGCATGGCAGCAGGTGCTTTGTGAAGTGCAGATCCGGTACGCAGGCACCCCTGCCGCAGACTGGCTGGCAGATGTGCAGGAAGGACGAAATGGGGCAGGTGCCTGGGTGCAAAGAGAATATCGGGCATCGGGAAAAGATGGATCACTGTTTGGAAAGATGCTCCAATTGGGTGCCCGGATCATCAACGGTTTCCCCTTCTGGAAAGCGGAGTATGAGTATGTGGCGGTATTTGCGGCACAACTGACCGGAAATCCCCATGCTTTTGACAGGGGAACGAAGGAAGAGAGCTTTTTAAAGCATCTGATACAATGGATGATCGGAAAACAGCAGATGCATTTGGAAGGGTCAGCACTGTTTCATGCTTTGCAGATGCAGCAGCAATATTTTGCGGTAGGACTTTTGGTAGATGATATTTCCAATTATGTGATGGTTTCCGGTGTGCGTGCATGGACCAGAGAGGGGATACTTCATAGAGGAATGGAAGGGTTTCTGGTAGAGGGAGACACGGTGCAGGTTTCCCTGTCTGTGCTGGTAGACTGGAAACAGGCGGCCTGCCTGGATGGAGAGATTTATGTGGTGGAAAATCCTTCTATTTACGCAATGCTTTGCAGAGAATGGAAGGGAAAAAGAGCCTGCATGTGCATGAATGGTCATCCCAGATTGAGTGGACTCTTCCTGCTGGATTTACTGGCAAAGACTGGTACGAAGGTGTATTATGCCGGTGATTTTGACCCGGAAGGATTGCTGATTGCCCAGAAGCTGAAACAATATTATAAGGGGCCATTTGCATACTGGCATATGTCCGTAGCAGAATATGAAAGCAGCAAGTCAAATGAGCAGATATCTTCCAGAAGAATGAAAATGCTGGATGGAATCACAGATGAGGAACTGACAGAACTGGTTCAGGAATTGAAAACGGCGCAGGTAGCAGGATATCAGGAGAAGGTGGTGTATTGGTAGGAGTGTGAAACCCAAAAATATTTTGCCGGTTAGAGAGTGCTAATATAAGTTTCATAGAAAAAACCAAATGAATTCATTTCAGAAAGCAGCATAAATATATAAAGCAGGGTAATGATATATGAGGTGGAACAAGAAATGAAAAAGAAAATCTGTACATCTATGAAGACTTTTCAATTAAAGGAAGGCTATATCCAGCGGAAAGTTGCCGACACAGAGGTTTTGATCTCTGTTGGCGGGAATGTGGCAAACTTTAACGGCTATATCGAACTGAACAGTAGTGCGGCATTGTTAATCAATCTGTTAAAGGTGTCTCGAACCTGTGAAGAACTGGCGCATGCACTGGAAGAAACCTTTTCCATTTCTCATAGTCGAGCAGAAGAGGATGTTTTGGATTTCTTAAAGATTCTTCAGGCTCACGATATGGTGGTGGTGGATTGAGTGGGATGATATGGTGGTGGTGGATTGAGTGGGATGAAGCAGACACCGGAACATGTGAAACGTATGCCAATAAGCGGAACATTTGAACTGACTGGCCGATGCAATCTGAACTGTGAGATGTGCTATGTTCATGTGGACCAGCAAAGGATTCAGAAGCTTGGCTATCGTGAGCGTACAGCTGATGAATGGATTTCTATGGCGCAGCAAATATTTGATGCGGGGACATTCCGATTGCTTCTGACTGGTGGAGAACCGATGCTCCGGCCGGATTTTTGCCAAATTTATGAGGCGATTGGAAAAATGGGGTTTTATACTACGCTGTACACCAATGGGACTTTGGTGACACCAAAGATGATGGACACGCTCAGAAAGTATCCACCTCATACGCTGGGAATCACAATTTATGGGGTATCGCCAGATACATACAAAAAAGTGTGCGGCAATCCGGATGGATACCACATGATGATGTCTGGCCTAAAGATGCTTCTCACATTGCCTTCCCACATAGAACTTCGAACAACTATTGTGAAAGATAATCTGGATGAAGCTGACAAAATTGAGAAATTCATCAAAAGTTTTGGAAATCGGGTCACATTCAACATCAATCAGACAGTTTTTCAATCAGGGAGAGACAGTATTGGTGATGCGGCAAAGTGCCGCCTTTCGCCACAACAAAATGCCGCATTCTATTGTAACCGATATTGCAGGATGGTGGATGAATATGTGCAAAACCCGGAAAAGCGTACTGAATTGCGTTTGAACCAGGAAGCACATGAGCCAAAAGAGCCTGCCCCACAGGAAGCGGTTATGGATCATATGCCATATGGATGTCATGCAGGATATCAGGAGTACACAATCACCTGGGATGGACGTATGCTGCCATGTACGCTATTTGGAGGATGTTTTACAGAACCTTTTGCCGAAGGATTTGAACAGGCATGGACAAGACTGGAAACTGTCATGCCGAAGTTACTTTTGCCGGAACAATGTCGTCAGTGCAGCGTACAGCAGTTTTGCGGTGTGTGTGCGGCAAGCCGGTATTGTGAGACAGGGGATGTCAATGGCATTCCGGAGTACTTCTGTCAACTGGCGGAAGCGTATACAAAATTATTGAAATAAGGGAGATTTTTATTATGAAGAAAACAACTTATGAAAGCCCTACAGCAGTTTTTGTCAAGACGGAACTATTCGAGAATGTGGCAGATCAATGCTGGGCAAATGCCAGACTTTACTGCCTGATTGATCCTACCGATGAAGACGGCTGTGGAAACACAAGATATGCGGATCTTGCAAATTTTGTACCATCTCAAACCGGGTGTAATGCGGATACGATAGCAGAAATAAAAAACTATTTATGGCAAAATTATGGTTCTGGTGCGCATATTGGGCATTATTTGACTGAAGATGATATTGACAAAATTATGAAATCTGGCGGCGGCAATGATGGTCAACCTTTGAAATCAAGTCCATATATCCAGAAAGTAAGAAGCTGATTTATGCATAATCTGGGTGCATTTTTACCTTCCTCTTATCAGATTGCCGGGTTTCATCTGGTTGTGCAAAAGGAACGTGGGGCATCTCCGGTTTTTTGCCCCCATGTGATGGATGCATTTTCACTTTGCAATCCAGTGAAACAGGCCGATTTTACCCTTACCATCCAAGCGGCCTGCCCGGTTCACCGGCCAATGACAGAACAACAGCTTCGTGTGACATCAAATGGTGTCACCATGTGGTATGGCACAGAGACTGAGCACGTGTATCTGGAATCGGATGTAGATTTGAAGCACTGGAATCTGCATACGACATATGGTGATGGTAATATAGATGAGTGGTTTGATAAGGTGGGAAATTTGTTTGCCTGGGCAGTACCGGGAAAAGGGGCATTTGTGCTTCATGGCGTGATTTTAGAGTGGCAGGGCAAAGGTATCATCCTGACTGCTGCATCTGGCACAGGGAAGAGTACCCACGCACGCCTGTGGCGAGAGTATGAAAACGCTTTGATCATCAATGGTGACCGGACATTGCTCCGGAAGGAGCATGGAAGGTGGTATGCATATGGAACACCATGGAGCGGTTCGTCAGGAGAGTGTGTCAACCGCAGGATTTCTTTGGATGCGATTGTTTTTTTGGCACGTGGAAACGCAAATGAAGCCAGTCGTATCGCACCTCTCAATGCCATGGAAAAGATGTTCCCTCGTATGATTGCCCCAAAATGGCATCCTGCGTATTCGGCAAATGCTGTTGATTTGGCAATCAGTTGTCTGGAACAGGTTCCTTTATTTGCGCTTCATTGCCGACCGGACGCAGATTCTGTCAGTACATTAAAAACTGCTCTTCTGGCTGCAATATAAATCATGGGAGGAATGTTAATATGATGGAGGAAAAACGCTGGATTTCCTCGAAAGCACTATTCACAGCGATGGAAGCACTGCTTGCCGAGGATCGGCAGGCAGTTTTTACTGTCACGGGTATGAGTATGTGGCCATTCCTGTGTCACGGCAGAGATCAGGTGATCGTGAAGCGCTGCTCCCCCAACAATCTGAAAAAAGGGGATGTGAGCCTGTTTCAGACACCGCTTGGAAATTATATGCTGCACCGCATTACCCGGTTAGAACCGGAACGGTTTGAAACAACCGGAGATGGCAACTGCTTTCGGGATGGTTTGTTTCCCAGAAACTGTGTAAAGGCAAAGGCATGCAGCTTCATCCGAAAGGGGAAGACGATTTCCTGTGATGCGCCGCTGTGGCGGATGATTTTCGATATTTGGAGTTTTCTTTATCCCATTCGCCGCTATTTGCTGTGGGGGCTGAGAGGGCTCAGTCATGTCAAAGCCTGGGTGAGAAATAGGTTTTCTGTTTGTAATTAAGAAGGAAGGTAACTATTCAGGATCCAATATTTCGCGAAGGTTTTGCGAAACAAGTTTAAACCCCAAAGCAGGGTATATAAATCTGTACACAGAACTTGTTGTTTTCTTCATATATTTCAAGGATTCCATTTTTCTGTTCTATGATACGCTTTGCACTTTGAATCCCTATGCCATGCTGTTTTTTGTCTGGTTTCGTTGTAGTCAGATCAGGGTTTGCAAGGAGAACAGAACGATCTATATGGTTTGCAATCAAAATACTGATACCGTTGGGACGTGGAACAATTTCGATGGAGACAGATGCCTTTTCCGGTGGCAACTTTTCGGATGCTTCGATGGCGTTATCTATTAGGTTGGAAATTGCTACAAGCGTTTCGATGTCCTCATAGGAATCTGAAATGATTGTATGGACAGAAATAGGAATATTCTTCTCCTGACATTCCATATATTTTTGCATGAGCAAAGTGTTAACCAGCTGATTGCTACAGAATTCTGTTGGTTTGGGAGCCAGCTTTGTATCAATCATTTTATCTAGTTCATCGATGACTTCCTGTATCCTGCCTTCTATCAGTAAGGCACGGTATGAAATCAGGTAATTTTTCATATCATGACGAATCTCTTTGATCTGTTCCTCGTTTTCTTTCAATGAAAGTAATTGCTTTTGCTGTTGTTTCACTTGAATTTTTGTAAGATTATACTCATAAAGCCGTTGATTCTTCTGCCACAGTCTGTTTAAAAGGAACATGGTCATAAAAATCATCAATAGCATCAGACAAGTCAGTATCAGACATAAAAGTTCCAGCATTGTATTTTCTTCGGATAAATAAAAAAGAATGCTGTAATTGATAAAAACAATACCAAAGCTGCAAAGGAAAAACAGGAAGGAAATCATGTTACCTTCAGCAGAAATATAAACTGATACAGGAGTATGTTTTTTCAACCTTGTGATACACAGATATTCAATGAGATAAATCATAATCAGAAGATATATTCTGGCAAAAGAGCCAGAGATGGATAACTCATCAAAACTTTTATTGAAAATGGTTGAACTGAGGAAGAATACCAGATTTCCAACCAAAATATCACAAATGTTATAGAGGATGATCACCAGAAACTTTGTTTTACTGGTTCCGGTGTAACATATGATGGATAACCCATAAATGATGCCCATGGAAATCAGTGAGCCTGCGATGTTTGGAATTCGTGTCAATGGGGGGGAGGTCAGTGGAAAATACAGGATCATTGCCAGCAACAGGTATCGAATATTCCAATGGGCGGAATGGTCAAATAGAGCTTCCAATACGAGAATTGAAAAAACAAAATACAAGATGCAACCAATCACTTCTGATAAATTATACATGAATAACACTATGAAAACTCCTTTGGTATTTCATGAAGGCACTATGAAAAGTGCTTTTATAGCCTCGCGTCAATGTCAAATCCAGACCATTATCTAAAATGACATGACTTTTGGTAAATACGGACACAAAGGCCAGATTTACCAAATAACTTTTTCCGGGTTGGGCCATGTCATACTGGAGAAGGACAGGAAGATAATCACTGAGTTTTCCACGGATACGATAATCTTTGGTGACAGTATGAATATCAATATAATGTCCGGTGGATTCAAGGTAACGGATTGTTCTGATCGGAAGGACGATAGAATATCCGTTAAAAGGAATCTCAAATGTTTCGGAAGCTGATCTCTGTATATTTACAAATGCTGACAGAGCAGCGGGCAGTTCTGTGTCCAGATTTTCTTTGCGGACATAACGGAGCGGTGAATATTGGAATGATTCAAATACAGGCTCATAGAGACTGCTTATAAAAATAATAGACGCATTCGGATATGCCAGCCGGATTTTTTGTGCCAGTTCCATTCCTGATACCTCTGGCATTTTCACATCCAAAAGAAACAAATCTGATGCAGGAAGATGTTTCAACAGGAAGGCAGGGTCATGAAAAGTTTGCAATTGTACTTCTTCTTTATCTGAAAAGAAAGCAATCGTCATTTCTTTCAGCCGCTTTAGAAAAAAAGGTTCATCATCACAAATAGAAATACGATACATCATCTGTTACCTCCCTGTCTCTTCGTATGCTCTTATTATACATTTTACACAGCCAAAAACCATGTCAATTTTGCCTAAAATCTGTTGATTTTGACAGAATACTTTTTCTCTTTAAAAAAAATGATAGAATTGGGGTAAGAAATGTGAGAGGAGAATTGCCATGTTGAATAAAGTTGTAAATTGACTGATAACAAACACAGACGAAGTACATAATGCAGAAGTGCTCGAATATGGATTGCGTTCATTGATAGACGGAATCACATCAGCAATGTTATTGTTGTTAATAGGATTCGTTGTGCATAGGACAGATATGACTCTGATATACTTGGTATTTTCCTGCTGTGTTGCAGAAAAACTGGGAGGATATCATGCTTCAACAAGAGTACGGTGTCTGATTATAACAATCGTTTTCTATATGGCAGTATTGTATTTACCAGAACTATTGGTCAACAAGATAAGCAGGGAAACAGTAATTGTTTTATGTGTTATTTTTTTCCTTGTTATATGGAAGATTGCGCCGGTAGAACATCCAAACAAAATATTAGATGATCATGTTCGACATACGAATAGGGTTTGGTCACGTTGGTTGGCAGTAGGAATTATATGTTTGATAATAATTTTTCAATATGTGAAAGTAGAAATGGCTTATATTTTGTTTGTCAACATGTTGGAAGTTGTTATATCAATGTTGATAGGAAAGGTGGTGAATATGCTGTATGAAAAAAGAAATCGCACAAGGTTTAACAAGTCTGGCTGAATGGGCAGCAAAGAAAGCGGTGATAAGAACGTCTCCATGGAATCATTATCAGCCAAAAGAATCTGAAACAATTAAAAAATGGGTACAAAGAACAAAGTAAAGGGGGATTTGATTTATGAAAAAGTTTAGAAAAATTTTGGTTTTAGTTTTAATTATTGGTATTTGTTTGGGAACGACTAATATTCAAAGCATTGTAAAAGCAAGTTCTACAACTGTGAAATTAAATTCTGTATCATTGGAACCTAACAACACCTGTAGTTGGTTTCCAACCAATCAGGTTAGTGGGTATCAGTTGACAAACGGTGGTACCCAGAAAATGAAATTTTATCTGGACACGAAGGGAAGCAAAATTGCGTACGGATTTATGAAATATAGCACAAGAACAAAGTATTCTTGGTATAGTGGAACACTTAATGCGTATGAGACATCAGAGACATCTAAAACATTAACTGGATCGACTGCATATTATCAGCCTTATTTCACAAATAATAATGATACAGTGTATATTACTATAAAGTCTGGAAGTTATGTTGTTATTCAGTAAAGAATATATGAATGATAAGGATTGAGAAGATGTGGGCGACAACTAAGAAGTTGTCGTCCATTCTGCAATAGGAGGATATATGGACGCTTTAAAATCTGCATCATTGTATTTTGTTCGAAATAAAGGGCAATCTGTTTTACTTGTCATATTGATGGCAGCGATTTTCTGGGGAGAACTGATCGGGTTGTTTCTGTACGATACAGGGATCCATGCAAAAGAAGATGCATATCGCTATAACGGGTCTGCACTGTATATTACCGGAGAGCATCTGAATCTTTCTGCGTCTGATTATGAACGGATAGAGAATCTTGCACATGTAACCGGTGTAAGCAACTGGACGGAGATACTGGTTACACCAGTTGGCACGTCTAATGTGAAAGAGCATACAGGAAGCGATCCGAAAGAAACATCAGAGGATACCCGACATGTGGGGGATGATATGGTTCTTTTGGCCCAGATGGATATTCCTATGTACAGACTTTTTCGCTGGGAGAAAGCGGTTTCTCTTATAGAAGGGGTTTTTCCCGATACCAATACTCAGGGCGTTTTGGTTGAAAGCAGATATGCAGGATTGAATTCTCTGGGGATTGGGGACGAAGTGGAGTTGTATGCAAAAAATTATGATGTGACAATCACCGTTCCTATATGCGGCATTTATGAAGTCGACAGTGAGTTTGAAATTCTGGAAGCCAATGAAGAAGGTGAATCCGTATATATTCATAGTCCATATAATACAATCTTCATTGATTATTATAATGCACTCAGTCTCATTCCTTTTGAATCCTATGCGTATAATGGCTGTGAGATTTATGTAGATGACATTCAGAATCTGCAAACAGTTGGGAATGAAATTCATGAAAATTTTGGACAGGATGTCATGGTGTATGATAATACCACTTATTATCTGGAGGATGAATGTCAGATTGTGGTTCTGATGAACCGTCTGTCCCAGTTGATTTGTGTGCTGGTATTTGTGATTGGACAGATTATCATTTTGATCACAATTTCAATGTTTGCAGATCAGTATCAGAAGGAAACTGCCATGTATTTGATTCTTGGTGAGAGGAAAAGATTTTGTATAGGCCGATTTTCTGCCATTACAGGATTGTATATTTTATCAGGTATGGTGGTTTCAGTTTTTATTTACATCATAAGTGCCCCGCTGATTTGTAGGATTGTGAATGATATTAGCATTCATGTGATTACAAATGCACAAAGTTTTGGGATTGGTGGATACAAAAATACTGCCATAGGGCAGGGATTTGCTGTGACAGTAGCCAGTAATGTGATATGGAATCGTTGGAATGCTTTGATTATGTGCGCTGTTGGGGGTGCAACATGGGGAATCGCATTGATATTGCCACTTTATTCTGTAGGCGTCACAAGACCCAGAAAACTGTTAGAGTAAGCAGGACGTTAAGGAGGGGTACGATATGCTGGAAATGAGAAATGTCAGTTATTCATATACGGGAAAAGGAAAAGCAAAGGTTTCGGTTCTGGAAAACAGAACTATGAAATTCGAAAAAGGAAGTACATATGCACTGTTTGGTCCATCTGGTTCCGGAAAAACCACATGTCTGATGTTATTAGGGGGCTTGGAAATACCGAACCAGGGAAAAATTTTGCTGGATGGACAGGATATTTCTGAAATCGGTTACCAGAAGCTGAGACAAAAATATGTCAGCTACATATTTCAGGATTATATGCTGTTTCCTTATATGACAGCACTTGAAAACGTTTTGGTTTCTGCGCAGATTTCTTTGAAAAAACAGGATAAAAACATGGTAAAAGAAAAAGCCACAGAACTTTTATATTCTTT
>ONWL01000062.1 GCA_900321525.1 uncultured Eubacteriales bacterium | reverse complement strand
TGACCGGTATTCCAGAACGGAAATCCGCATCGAAAGTACCGTCTCTGTTTCAGATCTGCAAAAAGACGTGGATCGTATCTCCAAAGAACTGCGGGAAGTGGATGAGAAGATTCAGGAACTGAACTGGACCACAGAATTAAAGGAGAGCGAAACGGCATAAAAAGCAGGAGCCAGTAGTTCCTGCCTGCAAATTGTATATCAAACTTGAATGAAAAGTCGGTAATCTGACAGAGTGGACGGGATCTCTCGTGGTTGAGAAGGAACCACACTCCGCATGGCAGTATGTCGGGCGCATACCTGGGTTCGAATCCCTTTTTTTACACTGCACGCCCTGCATGGTTACATGTGCATTTTTACATTGCATGATCACTACCACAACGTCAGCTGTCAGATGAGGGTGGGTACGGGGTATTTTTCATTCAGGTCTGATCACCTGTTTGTCATTTGACGGTGATCAGATCCGATCAATCCATCAATGAAATCCGGTCGATCAGATGCATCCGAAACTGCATGGTACCGGATCGTTCTGTTCTGGTCCGGTCTGCCGCCCATTTCCCGCACTGTCCCATCATGGTACAGGCTGCCGCCACCGCTTCCACAGTAGGGGCACAGCTGACAAATGCTGCAATCAATGCAGAAGACATGCAGCCGGTTCCTGTGATACGGGTCATCATCTCATCCCCTTCCCGGATCCGACAGATGCCATTCCCATCTGAAATCAGATCCACGGCACCGGAAGCCACCACGATACAGCCCAATCTTCTGCTTAGCCCTGTCACTGCTTCTTCTATTTCTGCCTCTGCGTCACAATCCCCACTGCTCACATCCACCCCTTTTGTGGTCTGGCACCCGGCATACAATGCCTTGATTTCCGATGCATTTCCTCTGATACAGGTGGGTACACACACATTCAGCAGCTCTGCGCATCTGGCCCGCCGATAGGCAATCCCGCCAGCCCCTACCGGGTCTAATACAATGGGATGTCCCTGTTCCATGGCCGCCTGCACTGCAATCTTCATGGCCTCAAAATCCTCCATTGCCCCTAAATTGCACAGCAGTGCATCACAACCTTCTGCCACTTCCGCCACTTCTGCCGGATGATGGGCCATCACAGGAGACGCCCCCACCGCCAGCAGCACATTGGCACAATCATTCATGGTCACATAATTGGTAATACAATGTACCAGGGGTTTTTTCTTTCGTACCTCTTTGATGGACACATTCTGCTGCATATGCCGTCTCCTTCCGTTTCTATTCTATCACCATTGGCAGATATTTCCGGTTTTCTTCTTCGAGAAATGCCTGAATCCATTCCCGATCGATCAAATTTTCTGTGGCCTCTGCCATGGTGGACTCATCCGCATAGGAATCGAACTCTGCCTGTTTGCTTTCCAGCAAATGTATCATCGCCTCATCCACCGTATCTTCACAGAGCAGATGATGCACCAGTACATTGCGCACCTGTCCCATCCGATACACTCTGGAAATGGCCTGATTGGTAAGGGAGGGTTTGATCTGGGGCTCACAAAAGATCACGATGCTGGCAGACTGGATATTCAGTCCGGTTCCCCCAGCCTGAATCTGGCACACCAGGACACTGCCTTCCGGCGCCTCTGCAAACCGGTCGATCCATGCCTGTCGATCTGCTATGGGAGTATTACCTGTGATGGTACCGATACAAAGTTCTCCCAGAAATTCGCTTACCTTTCGGACGGTCTCACGAAAGAAAGAGTATACCAGCACCTTTCTCCCCTCGTCCATGGCCTCTTTGCACAATTCTTCTAACCGGAGAGCCTTGGAAGACTGCCTCAGATCTTCCTGCAAAAAACCCACCCGTCTCATGGTCGCAAAATTGCCTTCCGCCAGATTCTGCACATACAGTTCTCTATCCGTTTCGGTCATGGCACACCATTGCCGCTTTTCCTCTATGGGCGGCAATTCTTCCAGCACCTGTTCCCGCTGTCTTCTCAGATAGACCGGAGACAACATTTCCCGAAACTGAGGAATCTGGCTCATATAGGCCGCTTTTCTCGCCTGGTCTGCCAGATCCGGCCGGACAAAATCCAATAGCGCACACATCTCTTCCACACGATTCTCCAGTGGAGTTCCTGTCATCATCAGGATACGATCCGACTCATTGTCCAGCGTCCGGATATACCGGGTCCGCTTGGCGTCCGGATTTTTGATATAATGGGCTTCATCAATGACCAGCATGTCAATCTTCATATGATCATTGATCCGATCAATGAGTTTTCCCATGGTTTCATAATTGGTCACTGCCGCCCCGCCCTCTTGCTGCCATTTCAGAAAAGAACCGTCCAATCCGGCGCCATGCAGCAGGCAGACTCCCAGAGAACTGAATTTCCGGATTTCCCTGCACCAATTAATCAGGACACTGGCAGGACACACCACCAGAAAATGGGCATCCGGCGTCTCCTGGTTGATGGCCGTCATAGCCCCAATGGCCTGGATGGTCTTTCCCAGTCCCATCTCATCTCCCAGAAGCACGTTCTTCTGATGGAGAATGTATTTCACGCCAAAGGTCTGATATCCACGCAGATTTCCTTTCAATGCAGTCAGATCTGGTTCTAATGCATCGATCTCTGCCGCCAGCTGGGCCGGAATGCTGCTGTATACCAGGGGACTTGCCAGCTTGCTGCCGGTACATCGTTCCAGCAACGCATAATAATCTGCGCTGTTGCGGCGAAAATCTGCCATGGCCTCCCCTATCCCTGTCTGGATGGCATCTTCATACAATGCCACCAACCGGGTGACCCGCTCCCCAAAAGGACTGTGATAAAAATCCAGAATGTCTTCCAACGCCATAGCCGTGGTTTCTTTGGCCTTTTTTCCGGAAAACACCCAGCGGATCCGGCTACGGATGATCAATCTGGATATGGCTTGCGCCACAAATTCATGAAGTTCCTGCTGCAAGCCTTCCGCATCTGCCCGTACCTGCTCTCCCTTGCGGTATGCCGCAAGGGCGCAGATCAATGCGTCATTCTCCACAGATTTCTCCTCTACAGACATGCGCACAGACAGATGCTCTGCCATATGATTGCCAAATTCCACCAGAATATTTCGGATGGATTCCATCTGCTTCTCTCCAATGCCTTCCACCGATTGCAGCTCCCAGTCCGCAGCCTGGTCCAGATCTGCCAGTGTGGCATATCCGGCTTCCTGCAAAGCCGATACCCGGATCCCTGCCTTAGAGTTCTTCAATTCCTCTATGGAAATGCGAGACAAAGATTCTTTGGCAGACTTGGCCAGTACCTTCCGGCCGGCTTCCTGAATGGCTTTCTCCTGACGGCTTTGATCGGTCATAAGATATCCAAAAGAAGCATCCAGCGTCTCCAAGGCTTTGACAAGCTGATTCACTTTTTTAAAGTCCAATTTTCCCATTTGATTTTTGCGAAATTCCGCCTCTCCTTCTTTTTTCTATCTTCCTTAAGCAATTGTGAAACAAGGACACCGAACGGGTTTCATCAAAATTTTTATTTGAAAAACACGTTCTCTCTTCGGTTCCATGCTGCGGTATGGTCATGTGCAATTCGTCCCTTTACCTTACACAACCTCCCACAGTCATTTCCGCCATGTCATCTTCAGATGGGTGTCTCTAACTGTCTTTTCAACTGTTCCAGTACACCAGTCTTCTTCATGGTCCAGGTGATGAGGATGGCAATGATGGTGCCCCCCACTGTGCTAATGAGAAATGGAATCACAAAGGTAAACAACCCGGCGGATCCATTACCCATCAAAAGAGCTGCCACCGGATAGGCCAGCATCCCGCCGATCAGACCAGTTCCCACGATCTCACCTGCATAGGCAAACGGAAGCTTCTTGCCATACCGATACAACAAACCTGCCAGCAAGGCACCGCACATACTGCCCGGAAATGCCAGCAAGGTACCAAGTCCCAGACAATTGCGGATCAAACTGGCAATGAATGCTGCTGCCACTGCATAACCGGGACCTAAAAATACAGCACACAACACGTTCACTAAGTGTTGTACCGGTGCGCATTTAGAACCAAATACCGGAAAGGAAAAAAGAGATCCCACTACGGCTACCGCTGCCAAAATGGCAGTCAACGTTAATTTTTTTACATTTGTTTGCTTCATTTGTTTCCTCCATCTGTACCTCTGTGCAACCAAAGGAAACATCTCCGCACCTAACGACACTATAGCGTATCATGCCCTGCTGTGTCAAGACATGCAGGGTCAATGGCATAGGCATGGTGCAGCGGTCCGCTCCCACGTCCCAGATCCAGCATAGCAGCCAATGCGCCTGACAGGTAACATTTGGCCCGTCTGACAGATTCCTCTAACGGATATCCTTTGGCCAGATTGGAGGCAATGGCAGAAGAAAGGGTACAGCCGGTTCCATGGGTGTTTGGATTGTCAATCCGTTGTCCGTAAAACCATTTTTTTGTTCCACCAGAAACCAACAAATCATTGGCATCTTCCAGACAATGGCCGCCTTTTAGCAGCACACTGCAACCAAACTGCCTTGCCATCTGTTCTGCTGCTGTTTCCATATCCTCTTTTGTCTGAATCTTGTGACCAGAAAGCACTTCTGCTTCCGGAATATTGGGCGTGATCAGGGTTGCCAGAGGCAGTAATTCTGTTTTCATTGTTTCGATGGCCTCTTCCTGGATCAACTTTGATCCGCTAGTGGCCACCATGACAGGGTCTACCACCAGATTGGTGATCTGATACTTTCTTAAGGTTTCTCCGATGACACGGATCAACCCTGCAGAAGGAATCATCCCTGTTTTCACTGCATCCGGGCGGATATCTGTCAAAACACTTTCCAGCTGTTGTTTCAAAAACGCTTCACTCACCTCCATCACATCATTTACGCCGGTTGTATTTTGTGCAGTCAGAGCCGTGATGGCACTCATGGCATATACGCCATGAACCGTCATCGTCTTAATATCTGCCTGAATACCGGCGCCTCCGCTAGAATCACTTCCGGCGATTGTGAATGCTGTGTGTATTTTCATTTTCTATTCCTCCACAACTGCTCCTGCCCATATGAGACAGGAGACCTCATTCATTTTATATAGCGACCTAAGGTGGTGCCCCCAATCTGCCGCTGTGTTTCAAATATTGCTTGTATTTACAGGTACCAGAAAAACCTCATTTATTGCCTGTATTTACAGATACCAGAAAAACTCCATTCCAAATCCACTTTGTCGTTTGTGTTTTTGCCTGCATCACTCAGGATTTTGCTTCCCGAAACCCTGGCAAAAGTTTGGCTCCTGACTCCTTACGTATCTTCTAAATCGCGACCAGTTTTTTTCTGAAGTCTTCTGCCGTCTGTTTGATGTCCGGTGCAGAAAAGATACCGCTGATCACGGCAACGCCTGCAATCTCACATCCAGCCAGTCCTTCCATATTGTCTGCCGTAATGCCGCCGATGGCCACCACCGGAATGGACACGCTGTGGCAGATTTCCTGCAGCAATTCCCGTTTCATGGGCTTTGCATCTGTCTTTGTGGCACTGCCAAACACTGCGCCGCTTCCTAGATAATCTGCCCCTTGCAGCACTGCTTCTTTTGCCTGTTCTACAGTCTTTGCAGTGGCGCCGATGATCTTGTCCTGACCTAAAATGGCTCTTGCCTGTCTGACTGCCAGATCCGACTGTCCTACATGCACACCGTCAGCATCCAGCTCCTTTGCCAATTCCACATAATCGTTGACCAAAAATGGCACGCCATATTGTTTGCAGACTGCCTGGACACTCTTTGCCAGAGGCAGCATCTCCTCATAAGAAAGTTTCTTTTCCCGAAACTGTACCATGGTCACTCCGCCCAAAATCGCCTGCTCCACCTGTTCTGCCAGTGTGTGTCCCTTCAGCCAGCTGCGGTCTGTAATGGCATATAATTTCAATTGTGTTTTATTAAATTTCATATTTCTTCCTTATACAATACCGTAACCGTTCATTACACTTATAAAATATCAATATACTCTCCTGCCAATGCTTTGTTCATACTGCGCACGGCACAGAACTTGCCACACATACTACAGGTATCGCTATGGTCATCCTCCGGTCTGCGGCTGTCCCGGATGGCTTTTGCCGTCTCCGGATCCAAGGCACAGGCATACTGGGCATCCCAGTCCAAATTCCGTCTGGCATCTGCCATTTTGTCATCTATATCTCGTGCCCCCGGAATACCCTTTGCAATATCCGCTGCATGAGCTGCAATCTTAGAAGCAATAATGCCCTGCCGCACATCCGCTACATTTGGCAGTGCCAGATGCTCTGCCGGTGTCACATAGCACAAAAATGCCGCACCGCTCATAGCCGCCACTGCACCACCAATGGCCGCTGTAATATGGTCATATCCCGGTGCAATATCGGTGACAAGAGGCCCTAACACATAAAATGGCGCTCCCATGCAAATGGACTTCTGCACCTGCATATTGGCTGCCACCTGATCCAACGGCACATGTCCCGGTCCTTCCACCATCACCTGTACATTGTGTGCCCAGGCACGCTTGGTCAGTTCTCCAAGACGCACCAGTTCCTCGATCTGGCATACATCCGTGGCATCTGCCAGACAGCCGGGACGACAGGCATCTCCCAGAGAAATTGTCACATCATATTCCTCACAGATATCCAAAATCTCATCGTAATACTCATAAAATGGATTTTCCTCTCCGGTCATGCTCATCCACGCAAAAATCAGACTGCCCCCTCTGCTGACAATATTCATCTTCCGCTTATGCTGTCTGATCTGTTCAATGGTCTTTCTGGTGATTCCACAGTGCAGTGTGACAAAGTCCACTCCATCCTGTGCATGGAGACGTACCACATCGATAAAATCTTTTGCAGTCAATGTGGCCAGATCTCTCTGGTAATGAATCACACTGTCATAGACCGGCACCGTTCCCAGCATCACCGGACATTCCCTGACCAGTTTTTGACGGAAGGGTTGTGTATTTCCATGACTGGACAGATCCATAATGGCCTCTGCTCCCAGTTCCACTGCCTGCATCACCTTTTCCATCTCTACATCATAATCTTTACAGTCTCTGGATACCCCCAGATTCACATTGATCTTGGTCCGAAGCATACTGCCAATGCCTTCCGGATTCAGACTGGTGTGATTTTTGTTGGCACAGATGGCCACCTTTCCTTCTGCCACCAACTGTCTCAGTTGTTCCGGTTCCATATGTTCCTTCTGTGCCACAAGTTCCATCTGTGGTGTCACAATTCCTTTTCTTGCCGCATCCATCTGCGTGGTATATGGTCTCATTTTCTCTTCTCCCTGTATCAATTTACTGTTTATCTAATTGCCTTTTTTGCATATATCATCCGTATATCAATGTTCTATACTGCAATTCATTTGACACGCAATATATTTATAAATAACCTCTTGTATATCCTGACGTTGAATCATTGCTTTTCACCCACAAATTCCGCTTTGTCCCTCATACAAAAAGGCAGACATACCAATCAAAAGATACACCTGCCCAATCAGCAATGTAATGATACAGACAGGATTTTTCCCACTGCATACACTACACGGCTTCTGTTCCTATGTCTCCCTACGTTGGCATTATCCAAATCAGGTTCCGGGTCTAGACCAATCAGTCTACTCTCAGCAAGCTTC
>ONWL01000063.1 GCA_900321525.1 uncultured Eubacteriales bacterium | reverse complement strand
TGCCACTGTAATGAAACAATTTTGGGATTGGTGCAGTACTACAGGAGACTATCTTCTATGTACTTGGGGACCTATGGATATTACGGAACTATTGCGCAATATTCACTATTATCATTTGAAATGTCCATTGAAACACCCTGTTTTTTACAGTGACACGCAGAAAATATACAGTTTGCAATACAGTGATGGCAAAAAACGCTGTTCCCTGGAAACGGCCGCAGATGAATTGCAACTGCCCGAAACGCTGCAATTTCATCGTGCCCATGCAGATGCATATTACACCGCTTTGGTCATGCAACAATTAGACCGACATCTGGTAGATATGTACCTTTCACTGGACTATTTTCATCTGCCTGCCAATGAATCAGAGGAAGTACACATGGTATTTGATACCTACTCCAAGTATGTTTCCCGCGTATTTCCAGATAAAGATGCTGCTTTTGCAGACAAAGAAGTCATTTCCTGTACTTGCTATTTGTGTAATACCCCCATAAAAAAAACCATTCCCTGGTTTTCTTATCTGGGACGCTATTACTATTGTGGCGGTAAATGTCCTACGCATGGATGGGTACGCAGCAAAATTCGGTTGAAAAAAGCAGATTCAGATCATCATGTTTATGTAGTAAAGACCACAAAAGTGGTTTCCCAGGAAGACATTGATGAAATTTTAGAAAAACGGGAAGAAGTACGGGAGAAGCGGCGCAAGCACTTAGAAGCGTCCGATCCCCAAACCACACCATCTGCCGGAAGGAAATGAAACTTACTATAAATAGGAAGAAACTTTGTAGCAACCCGGCAGTTACTGTTTTTTCATGATTTTATACGATAAAATTCCATAGATGTACACACAAACTCCCTTTCAAAAAGGGCTGAGACAAAACCTGATATCCCTCTTCCAGGTAGTACAAGCGTTTTATGATTTCTCTTGTCTGCCTGGAAGAGAGCTTATCACTTTTGCCACAGCCCTATTATATTTCTACTACCATTTCATATGCCGGTCAAGTTTCATCTGTCCTGCTTTATTTCTTGATCCATGATGAGATTTTTTGTCCTGACGGCCTGCCCAAACCAGAGCCAGTATCAGAATCCCGATGATTGCCATTAATACAATGGCAGTAATATGCACCACCTGCAAAGTGCCATCTGGCTTACTCATTTCCGACTGATAGTGTGACACTTGCCGAAACAATGGGGAAGTCTGCACATCACTGCTTTCTGTCATCTGCACACGACTGACCAGATACCCATGAAACCGATACTCCAGATAATTCTTTCCATCTATTGTCAAAAAAGAACGTTCCAGTTCTTCTGCCTTTGTATCTTTTGGCAATATCCCCATGGCATTTCCCTGAAAATGCACCAATTGGTATCCGGTTCTGGGAATCCCAAGAGGCGTGCTATATAACAGGCTGTCGGTACCGTTTCTCCCATCTCCCTCTCCGATCTGGGTCTTCTTAAAATTTTCATATACATATGCCAACAATGTATTGGTATCTTCAAAATGCTCCTGGTTTTCTCCTCCCATCACCACACAGATCAGTTCCATGTCGTCCTTTGCCGCATAAGTCACAAGTACACGACCTGCTTCTGCCGTATACCCTGTCTTGCCGCATATCACTGCATCATTATAATATTCCGATTCTTTTTTGATCAGCATATTTGTGGTTCCCATAGGAATGTCTTTCGGGAGGATCTCATCTGCCGGTTTGAAATATGCCGGTGCAGAATCAATTTCAATAAAATCTCCCCGCATTACACAGGCATTCATAATCAAATACAAATCATATGCGCACGTATAATGAGATTCTTCATGCAAACCATTTGCATTGCAAAAATGCGAGTTCACCGCTCCAAGTTCTGCTGCCCGTTGATTCATCAATTGGACAAATTCTTCTGTAGAGCCTGCTATATATTCTGCCAATGCATTGGCAGCCTCATTTGCGGATGGAAGCAACAAACCATACAGACTGTCCCGCACACTAAGCTGCTCTCCCGTCCGCATTCCAATATGACTGGCATTTTGCCCAATGCTGTTCACCGCCTTCCAAGAATAGGAAATCACATCATCCAGGTTTCCCTGTTCCAGTGTCAGCAACGCAGTCAATAATTTTGTGGTACTGGCAGGATACATTTTCTTTGTTGCATTCTTTGCATACAACAATTCTCCTGTTCCAATTTCCACTACAATAGCCGCCTGGCTGTGAATTTCCGGCGCCTGTGGCCATCCTTCTTCCGGCAAACTTTCTGTCCATTCCGTTGCCTCGTTCAAAGACATTGCCTTTGCCGGCTGTGTCACTACAGCAAAAAACATGCCAACAGCAATGATTCCTGCAATCACTCTGATCCAATTTTTTTTCATATTCATTCCTCATTCCGCAACGCATGAGATGCAGAAATGAGGACATTCTACATCCGGGAATGATGATTGACCTGCACTGCCTCTAATAGTGCCTGTTTTTCCTCCTCACTCAATGCCACATCAACTGCGCCTGCGGTTACATTTTTCATATACGTATAACATCCCTCCGGGGAATGCATACAATTCATTAGGTATCCATTATTTTTCTCATCCAGCTGGCAGATTACAAAGCTTAGTTTTCCTGCCATTCCAGAAAATGCATTATATTTTACAATTGCCTGTTTTTGGCTACAAAATCCCAATTGGGTACGAAATTCTTCAATGGCTTTGGTGTTAATGGTTTCATGCTCTTTTACTTTTTGATTGTCTTCTACAATAACTTTTAAAATGTCTTCCAGAGATGCACCGTCTCTTCCTTTCATAAAAGTCCGGTAACTCTTTTTCATATTAGAAAACATAACCGTTAAAATTACATTATATACTAATAGTCCAATACATATCACTGCCAGTGCAATGATCAGAATACCTGGGTCAAATCCTAAGTGGTTTAAAAAACTATCCATTTTCTTCCTCCAATTCAATAAAACGTATGTTACAAATCCTAAGTTTTCATTCTTTTAAAGTTCTCATCGAACAGCAAGAACATACGTATTATTTGATTAGCAAAATCAATTATAATATCAAAAAACCAAATGAAAAGTATCTTATTTTTTTTGCAATATACAAATCTAATTTATATATTTCTATTCATTGGTTTAATTATATTAAAATCGAATTTACAAGTTTTGTTAATACATTTTTCATATCATGAAATCAATATATTCATTTTAGTAATGATCAAAAATATACTATGCTCTGCAAATTGCATTTGCTGAATGTTTTCTTAATATAAGCATATTCTTATATGAATTTCTTTTTTTGAAAACTACAGAAAATACGCAGAATACTATACAACGAATCTCCGATCATTCCTTTCATTGTATACCAATTGTCTGCATTTATTATTTTTATGGTTTTGATTTTTATGTTTTCAAAACTTTTTTCTGGATTATTCATTCTTCTACTTGCATCTACCCCAAAAGCTCTATCAAACGCTCCAAGTCTGCATTCGAATAATATTCAATCTCTACCTTTCCTTTTTCCTGATCTTTTTGTATAATGCGCACTTTTGTTCCTACTTTTTCCTGCATGCGCTCAGCCAGTTTCTGGTATACCTCCGAATATGCAAATGTAGGTTTCTCTTTCTTCTCCTTTGGATGGAGCAACTGTTTGATATATTGTTCTGTCTCCCGTACGCTCATCTGCAACGACGCCACATGAAGCGCTGCCTGTACCTGTAATGTCTGATCTTCTATTCCAAGCAATACCTTGGCATGTCCGTTGCTCAAAGTCCCATCTTCCACCATATGCTGCACAGATTCCTCCAACTTCAATAATCGAAGTGAATTAGCAACAACAGAACGGCTTTTCGATACCTTTTTGGCAACTTCCTCCTGGGTCATATGAAACTCTTTTAACAATCGCTGGTATGCATTTGCTTCTTCTATTGGGTTTAAATCTTCTCTCTGCAAATTTTCAACTAGCGCAATTTCTGCAATTTCTTCTTCTGTAAACGTTTTCACAATAGCAGGCACTTCCTTCAATCCTGCCAATTTTGCAGCCCGGTACCTTCTTTCCCCTGCAACAATGGTATAATAATTCCCCTTTTTCACCAGCAACAGAGGCTGTATGATGCCATACTGCCGTATGGATTCTGCCAATTCTGTCAGCTTCTCCTCGTTAAATTCTGTACGAGGTTGCTCCCGATTTGGCTCAATCAGGCGCAGTTTGATCATAGTTTCCTCTTTTTCCGTCTTATCAGATACATTACTCCCAGTATCTGTAAATTTTAAGGGTTTTTGCACCTGTTCTACTGTTCCTGCTTCTGAAGAAATCAGAGAATCCAGCCCTTTTCCCAGTCCACTTCGTTTTGCCATCTCCATTCTCTTCCCTTCTATTCTGATATTCGATCATCTTGAACCAAAACCGATCCAACACATGAGATTCCATCAGAATCCAATTCTTATGACTTCTGAGTTTCTTCGTGATTGCCAATGACCTCTTCTGCCAATAACCGATACGCTTCCGCTCCTGTAGATTTTGGTTCGTATAAATTAATTGGCGCACCATGACTTGGCGCTTCTGCCAGACGTACATTTCTAGGAATAATTGTTTTATACACATTTTGTTTTAAATTAGCCTTTACATTTTCCACTACTTCTAAAGACAGATTTGTGCGGGCATCATACATTGTAAACACCACACCTTCTATTTCCAAATAAGGATTTAATCTGTTTTGAATCAACTGAATGGTATGTATCAACTGGCTCAATCCCTCCAATGCATAATATTCACACTGAATAGGCACCAATACAGAATCTGCTGTGGTCATAGCATTGATGGTCAACATGCTCAAGGATGGCGGGCAGTCTATGATGATAAAATCATAATTATCCCTCACCGGTGCAATGGCATTGCGCAAAATAAATTCTTTCTTTTCAATTCCAATCAATTCAATTTCTGCGCCTGATAGATTCACATTTGCCGGCAGAAGATCCAATCCTTCTAACACATCCTTTTGCAAACATGACTCCAATGTTCCTTCTCCCAAGATCAACTCATAAATGGTATTTTCCTGCTGATTTTTATCCACGCCCAATCCACTGGTCGTATTTCCCTGTGGATCCATATCAATGGTCAGCACATGTTTTCCCTGCTCTACCAGGCAGGCAGAAAGGTTAATGGCAGTTGTCGTCTTTCCCACACCGCCTTTCTGATTTGCAATTGCAATTACTCTACCCATATTGTTCTCCAATCCAATCCATTTCACTGTTTTTTACATAAACAGTGATAGAAATTCCACATTTTCGCAGAATCTCCCTGTATACTAGTATAGCATTCTTTTCTCTGGATTACCATAGAAAAATTCGGTAAAAGCAGCATTCTTGTAACAAGAAAAGTTTTCCGCAAATACAATTTCTCCGTTCCAAACTCAGTTTTCTATATAGTTTTTCTCTGCGCATATTCCTTTTTATATGATGGTTTTTGTTCATAAGAAAGATTTTCGCAAATACAACTTCCCTATTCTAAACTCAGTTTTCTATATAGTTTTCCCTTGCGCATACTCCTTTTTATATGATGGTTTTTGTTCATAAGAAAGATTTTCGCAAATACTGCTTCCCTATTCCAAACTCAGTTTTCCATATAGTTTTCCCTTGCGCATACTCCTTTTTATATGATAGGTTTTTGTTCACAAGAAAGATTTTTAAAAGCGCAAAATTTTTTCACCCACCACAATGCGCACACTACTTTTCTCCTACAATTTTATATGCATTCTTTGTAGAATATTCTTTAATGACAGAATTTTTTATTACCCAAAAAATATTCCGGATATGCAGTATTCTTGCACAGAGTATGATTGTGCAAGGCCCCCTTGTCTTCCCCCTATATCCTTCCCTGGCAGATTTCACATTTTGATGACAAAAATTATTTTTACATAAAAATGTTCCACGTGGAACATTTCATTACAAATTGTTCTACGTGGAACATTCATCCCAAAGGTTCTTTTGCAGGAGTACCTGCTTTTCTCGGATATTTTTTCGGTGTATGTGTTATCTTTCGTATGATAATCTCACTGCGTTTGGCATCTGTGCCAGGAAGTGTATATGTTTCAACATCTTCCACTGCTCCGCCCAGCAACTGGATTCCCTTTTGTGCTTTCTCCAACTCTTCTTCATAGACACCTGATTTATATGCCACGAAATATCCACCTTGTTTGATAAACGGCAGACAATATTCTGACAATGTAGACAAATTGGCAACTGCTCTTGATACGGTCAGATCATACTGCTCTCTATGATCTGCATTTTGTGCCAATTCTTCTGCCCGCCCATGTATTAATGTAACATTTTCCAATTGCAATGTCTGACAAACCTTTTTCAAAAACAAAATTCGCTTGTTTAAAGAATCCAGCAATGTCACTTGTATATGAGGATAAATAATTTTCAATGGAATTCCCGGAAATCCGGCTCCAGTCCCCACATCAATCAGCCGCAAATGTTCCACGTGGAACATTTGCTCCGGTGCAATGACCGAATCTACAAAATGCTTTTCTACCACTTCTGTAAATTCAGTAATGGCAGTCAGATTCATCACCCGATTGGTTTCTACCAGCATTTGATAATACAATAAAAACTGCGTTGCCTGTTCTTCTGTGATAATCACCTGAATTTCAGACAATTTTTTTTGAATATAGGCTTTTTGTTCCTGTTCCGTCATATGAATCCTCCATGCCAAGCAACACTTTTTGTAAGAAAAGAATTCTGCAAATGCGGAATTCTTGTAACCAGCCTTATGCAACTCGTTTTCCTTCGCACCAAGTCGCATCCCGTGCGCAACACTTTTTGTGTAATAAGATTTTCCTATTATGCAAAGCAGCACACGAAAAATCTCAATTGCGATTTATTCATAACCCATCAAAATCATTTGACCTCGGCACAAATAATCTGTGTAAAAAACTTTGTTGAAAATGTGCAAACTTTTTTACATTTTCATGCTGCTCAAAAGTTTTTTCACACTAATCCTCCGTTTTCTTTTCCTGCCGTCTTTGTTGTTCCAAATAGACCAACAAAACAGAGATATCTGCCGGTGACACACCGGAAATTCTGGATGCCTGGCCAATAGACGCCGGTTGATACTGATTTAATTTTTGTACCGCCTCAGTTCGCAAATTATGCACCTGACGATAATCAAAATCCAGTGCCAGTTTCCGATTTTCCAACTTTTGAAATTGTTCTACCTGAATCAGTTGTCGTTTGATATACCCTTCATATTTCAATTCAATGTTGACCTGCTCCGCTGTCATTTGCGGCAGCTTTGGTCGTTCCGGATCAATTGAAGACAAACATTCATAATTTAACTCCGGTCTGCGAATCAAATCTGCCATAGTTGCGCCTGAACGAAGAGGAGTACTGTGATATTGTGCCAGTAATCGCTGTACCGCTTCCGTGGTTCCTACAAATGTATGCTCCAGACGATCCAATTCCGACGCAATCTGTCTCTTTTTTTGCAACAACGCTTCATATCGAGCCTCATCAATCAATCCAATAGCATGTCCTAACTCTGTAAGCCGCAAATCTGCATTATCCTGCCGAAGTAAAAGACGGTATTCTGCTCTGGAAGTCATCATA
>ONWL01000141.1 GCA_900321525.1 uncultured Eubacteriales bacterium | reverse complement strand
TTCCATTGGAATATCTGGGTGTGACCGCTTCTGATATTGCAAGTAAGGGAATCGGCGTGATGGCAATTGCAACATATGGCTCTAGTGGAATCGGCTCTCTTCCGATGGATATGACCATGCTTGATTGCGCAACTGAAGCTTATAGTCAGGATGATTCTACATCAGCAGAGAAAGAAGATGCTGATCTGGTTACAGTTCCATTGGCACAGCTTGGTGCATTCGGTGGAGGTGGCGGAACCATTACAAAGGGAACTATGACAGTGAACTTTGGCGCAGACCGTTCTTCCCCGCAGGCAGACACCACCAATCTGACACTGAAAGCAGTGGCAGTCGGCGGTCAGGGAACTTACACATATCAGTTCCTGATTGATGGCAAAAAAGTGCAGAATTCCTCTTCCAACACGTATGTTTGGGATACCACAGGCGGTACACATCAGATCAGTGTAGTCGTAACGGATGGCAGTGGACATGCGGTAACGGTTGTCAAGGAATATGACATTGAAGGAGATGTGGTGGACACATTCCCATTTACAGACGTGAAAAAGACTGCCTGGTATTACAGTACAGTGAAGGAAGTATATGAACTGGGTCTGATGACCGGATTTACGGAAACAACTTTTGCGCCAGAAGAAACCATGACAAGAGCCATGGTGGCAACCGTACTGTACCGCATGGCAGGCAGTCCAAGCACCTCTTATAAGAAGACGTTCCCGGATGTACCATCCGGTAAGTATTACTCTGTGCCAGTGACCTGGGCAGCCCAAAATGGTGTGGTAAGTGGCTATGGGGATGGAAAGTTCAAGCCGGGTACCAATGTAACAAGAGAGCAGATGGTTAAGATGCTGTATAATTACGCAGAGATGCTGGGAATGGATACAAGTGGCAACACAGATTTGACCAGTTATAAAGACGGGAAACAGGTATCCAGCTGGGCTAAGGAACCGATGCGTTGGGCAATTGCAAATGGAATTCTTTCAGGAACTACAACAGGAGAATTAAAAGCAAAGAATGATGCCACAAGAGCAGAAGTGGCAAAGATGCTGTTAAATTTCTATCAGTTGTTAGAAAAATAGAATGAGAACTTATAGATACAATAATTATATTAAAAAAGAATAATAACTTTTTTGTACGAAGAAAGGTTCCTTTCTGGATCGGTAAGTAAAATGATCACATCTTACGATCAGGATGGGAACTTTTCTTTTGGTTTTCTCTTGTAAATGACAGGAAAATCTGTTAAAATTCAGGAGACAATTATAGAAAGAAACTGTGGATATATGTGATGAAAGTGGGGGCAGGGATATCACATGGTTTAGAGAAAAAAAGGAGGATAAGTTGATATGAAAATCGTATATATGGGGACACCAGATTTTGCAGTGCCAGTGTTGAAAAGTCTGTTGCAAAGTGAACATCAAGTGGCGGCAGTGGTGACGCAGCCGGATAAGCCAAAAGGCAGAGGAAAAGCGATGCAATTTCCACCAGTGAAAGAATGTGCAGTGACAGCCGGAATTCCAGTGTATCAACCGGTGCGCATCAAAGGTAATGCAGAATTTTTTGCCCAATTACAGGAAATTGCACCAGATTGCATTGTGGTAGCGGCATTTGGACAGATTCTGCCTCAGGAGGTGCTGGATCTGCCACGGTATGGTTGTGTCAATGTGCATGCCTCTTTGCTGCCTGCTTATCGTGGGGCAGCCCCTATTCAGTGGAGTATTCTTAATGGGGAAGAGAAGACCGGTGTGACTACCATGCAGATGAATGCAGGACTGGATACCGGTGATATGCTGTTAAAAGTAGAGGTGGAACTTGCACCAGATGAAACAGGGGAGTCCCTGCATGACAAGCTGGCGGCATTGGGAGGGCCTTTGTTGTTAGAGACACTGGCTGGTCTGGAGGCAGGTACCATCACACCTGAGAAGCAGAATGATAGCTTGTCAAGTTATGCTTCTATGCTACGCAAAGACATGGGAAAGATTGACTGGCAGAAATCTGCTGTGGAAATTGAACGTCTGATTCGTGGTTTGAATGCATGGCCAAGTGCGTATACCAGGCTGGCAGAGCGCACTTTGAAGATCTGGGCGGCAGAAGTGCTGGCACAGGAAAGTGGGCAACAGCCAGGAACTATAGTAGAAGCGGAAAATGGCAGATGGGTGATACAGACCGGTGATGGGCAGCTTTTGTTGAAGGAAGTCCAGTTGGAAGGAAAGAAGCGTATGGCAGTAGATGCGTTTTTGAGAGGGTATACAGTAGAAACAGGAACGCTGCTGCAATAAAACAATGCAGCAGCGGGAACCATTTGCCTTTGTTCAGGAAGGATTTCGTGACTGATACAATTGCATCATCTGGCGCACTTGTGTCAGGCGGTTTTGTTCTGCAGGAGATAGTTGAGCAGAAAAACAGGCAATCAGCACGTCAATTTCCTCTGGGGTAAAGGAAATACCGGATTTTCCGGCAGAGGCGTTGGCGCTTAGGATCACTGGGAGTGCATCTTCCATTGTTTTTCCATAAAGCTGTTGCATAATCCCCATTAAAAAAGCAACCTTTTCCGGAGACATATCGGAAATGATGGATTGAAGGTTTGATTGGTTGCGTTCAGACATAATGACCTCACAATGTATTACATTTGATATTGATATCCTATAAGTATGACAGGGAAAGTCCATTTATGCTTCCCTGTCTTTTATTTTTCACCAGAAAGAATGGCTTCTGCCATGCGTCGCTGCTCAGGAGAGAGCATTTCCTGAAAGAAATCCAAAGGGGAGCGTTTGTCTGCTGGTGGGTCAGAAGGATTGGGAGAATTTGGAGAAGGAGGAGGTTCTGTTCCTGCATCTCCTTCCATTGCCTGCATCATTTGAAATGCACGAAACATCTGCTTGTATTTGGAAAAAGCCTGCAATTCTTCCGGGGAACAGACAGATTCTAATGCATGCAGAAACATCTTTTCATCGGTATGCTCTGGTACAGGCAATGCTTCTAAAACACCGGACTGCATGTCATCTAAAGTAAGCATCAGTTCTTTTAGCTGTGTAAGTAGGATGATCAGTGTCAGAAACTGCCGTTCCTTGTAATCCACACAGGGAATCAAGGCACGCAAAAATGTAATCATTTTGGTACTGTTGAAATCCATAAATGCTCCATTTTTCTTTGTATTACTATATGCAGTAGATCAGAAAACTATTGCCGGAATCTGAAAAAATGTGATGCTTGTCAATTTTTGCACAGTATACAAATACGTTTTGGAGAAGATTGTCATATAGTATAACAGGAAGATGGACAAGGTCATGAAATGAAAGTAACTGTTCAGAAGTTATCGAACAGTTGCAAAAGGAGAAGGAATGCTGATTGTAGAAGGAAAACTTGTGTATGAGCTGGATGAGGAGTGTGCCAGAAGAAATCAGATGGATTTGTCCCGGTATGCACCTTATGAGCCAAAGAGAAGAGTCCAGACGGATTCCGGAACGTCAAACTGGTGGCATTATACCGGGAAGGGAGTATGTGCAGCCGTTTTGGATACTGGAGCATATCCTCATAGGGATTTTGAGGATCGAATCGTTGCATTTGCAGATATGGTAAAAGGAAAACGCCAGTCTTACGATGACAATGGACATGGTACCCATGTGACGGGGATTTTAGGCGGTAATGGAAAGTTAAGCAAAGGACGGTACTGCGGTGTGGCACCAGAGGTCAAGCTGGCAGTGGTAAAGGTATTGGATGAAAAAGGAAAAGGCAAGCTGGCACATATGGAACGGGGGATTCAGTGGGTATTGGCATATAAAGACATTTATGGAATTCGCATTGTGAACATTTCTGCCGGTACATTGTTTACGGATGATGCAGAAAACAGAAAGCTGCTGGATGGGATTTTGAATATGTGGAATGCAGGGTTGACCGTATGCATTGCAGCTGGAAACGAAGGCAGCAGAGCCGTAACCACACCTGGCATCAGCACAGCTGCCATTACTGTAGGAACGATGGATGACCAGGAAATGCGGGATCATGCAGGCAGACGATATGTCAATTATTCTGGCAGAGGACCGACCGATTTTTGTATTTGCAAACCGGAGATTGTGGCACCAGGAACAGACATTATTTCTACAAGCCCTATGTGGAGACGGGGGGCAAAGCCTTATTGTGTGAAAAGTGGGACTTCTATGTCGGTTCCTTTTGTCAGTGGTGCCATTGCCTGTCTGTTGGAAAAGTCTCCAAAACTGACCAACACAGAAATCAAACTGTTACTGAGAGAAACGGCACAGGATTTGGGACAGCCCAAAAATCATCAAGGATGGGGTGCATTGCACACAGAAAGACTATTGTCGGCGGTGGAAAGAACATCCATATAAAAACAGAGTGAAAAAATAGCAGATAGAAAAAGATTCCTATTATACCGCGGTATTAACTCCAACAGCTGGATACGAAATTGAAACGATATCCGTAATAATGGGCGGCACTGATATAACAGCATCAGCTTATAACGGTGGTGTGATCACTATAAACGAAGTGACAGGAAACCTTGCCATAACAGCAAGCGCAGCCGAAAGAGCCACGATATTAAGCATCAGCGCGGTTTACAATCAAAGCGGCGTTGTGTACGACACAGACCCGATCAACAGCTTGAAGACGGATCTTGTGGTAACAGCTACTTTTTCCGATTCATCCACACAGGTTTTACCA
>ONWL01000256.1 GCA_900321525.1 uncultured Eubacteriales bacterium | reverse complement strand
CATGATCCCCTTCATCTACAAATCCACCGACAACATGATGATCCAGATGCTGCGGCAGCAAGGCGCGCCCTACTCCACCGCCGCCGGGGAGATTCAGATTTTCAACGATACCACCAAATCCATCCTCCTGACAGGGGATAACCAAAAGGCTGCAGAATACTTCGCTCGCAAAGCTGGTATTTCTGAGATACGGGCAGATTTGCTTCCAGAAGAAAAGATGGAACAGATTTCTATCCTCAAACAAAATGGAACCGTTTGCATGATAGGGGATGGCATCAATGATGCTCCTGCCCTGAAAACTGCCGATGTCGGTGTGGCAATGGGGGCAATGGGAAGTGACATTGCGGTAGATGCCGCTGATGTTGCTTTAATGGATGACAACATCTCCAAGCTGCCTTATTTGAAGTGGCTCAGCAACACAACAGTCAGAACCATCAAGAGTGCCATTGCGCTTTCTATGTTCATAAACTTTGTTGCTGTTACACTATCTGTGCTTGGCATTCTCAATCCTACAACCGGAGCCCTTGTCCATAATGCCGGTTCTTGCCTGGTTGTGGGATTGGCTGCATTGTTATACGATAGAAATTTTCAAAGGATTTTCTAGTTCATATCTCAGATGAATGAGCCAAATGGATGGACATTTCTCTGTGTCTGGTACGATAATAGCTGGTTTAGGGTACACGAAGTAAAAACGTCTTGGCATTTCGTTTTACATGGCCTTATGTGTGCCCTTCCATCTACGGCAGTGAACCTCCCGTGTCTACCAGGATCACCTGCATTTCTTTAGGGTCCTAACTTCCTTCGTCCCGCCTGTCCATAACCAGGGTGTCTGCTTTGCTCCTTTACAGGGTCTTGCCCTATGGAAAATATTCCTGCCGACTACTGGCTCATTCTTTGTTTAAGTGTTACTGACTCTTCCTCACGATTCTCACACCGGCACCTTTCGGCGGACGTTTCCCCGGTCTGTTTCTCATAGATCCATGATTGCGCTGGCATCTTCTGCCACAAACTTTTCTGCTCTCAAAGCACCCTTTTCTCCTGCCGCCTGCCACATGGACAGGTCTTCTGTCACAAACTTTCTGCGCCCTAAGCACCTTACCCACGGTAGACAGCATAAATATATTGTGTGCCCTGTTTGGCGATCCGTTTTACCAGCCCAAGCTGGTGCAGCAGCAAAAGACCGTATCTGGCTGTACTGACTGCAATATGGGCTGCTGTGGCAAACTCTTTAGATGTAAATACATCCGGCAACGTTTCCGGAATCAGCTGCCGATAATCTGCCGAAGAACGAAGCCATACTTCTCTCTAATTGCAGCGGTATATGATCGTATCTAGTGTTGCGTTTTTTGTCTTTTCCATATCCATCCAAAAGATGATACGCTTCTGTTTCAAGCAGCATCAGGCAGATACGCAAACGATCATTCGCCAAGTACTCTCGTATCGGATACTTTTCTCTATCTTCAGCCGATACATGGCAGAGCCGCTACATCTGCACTGAAAAATACAAAATACCGATCAGGATCAGCACACACACTTCCATACCTGCCACAATCCAAATATGTACCTTTCTCTCTGCATAGACCGTTGCGGTAAATTCCCGGATAAACGCATTGATCCAAAAATAAGACCGTGTTCCGCTGCCAATGCCTTCTGCACGGATCCCCTGTTTTGCAGCCAGAATGCCGGAACGAAAGACATGATAATTGGTGGTGGCAAACGCCAGTTTTGGATTTGGAAGGGTCGTATTGGTTCGGATCAATGCCATAGCATTCTGGAAATTTTCGTAGGTATTTACCGACTGGTTTTCTGTCAGGATCTGCTCCTCTGGTATACCGCTTTGCAGCAGATAATTCCGGATCGCCTCTGCCTCAGCCATCACTTCATCTGCACCTTTTCCACCAGACGGTACAAAGACCAGGTCTTTGCCGGTGGCTTCTTTTTGCATACGGGCAAAGGCCAGCGCCCGATCGGCTCTTCCTTTTAATAAATTGGTCAATGTGCCATCGGATTTGATCTTACAGCCAAGGATCAGAATATAATCCCGATCAAATGTAGGAATGCGTTTTGCTGCCTTGGTGGCAAGCAAAATGGTAGACAACAGAATACATTCTAGATACGTCACCACTACAAGGATTCCATTTTCTACCAGCGTTTCCACATAAAGGGCAATCCCCTGTTCATTATGCACATCTACAAACGTGACACGTTGCAACACTTCTCCCAATCCATAAGGGAATACTGTACCGATGCAGATCAGCAATCCAAGGAAACAGCCAAGGAGATTGCGCCAGGTTTTGCCTTCCTTTCGCAGCAGCTGTATGTTGCTGATGGTCACCAAAATTGACACAACAAACGCAATGGGAAATGCAAAAAACGCAAATACCGATGCAGCATTTAACGTTGACGCCACCGTCCGTACAATCCCATCATTTGATAACAGATATGGAATCTGCCCGATCAACAAGGAAGCAGTATAAAAGACCAATGCAAGGTCTCGTATCGTTTTGTATTGATATAGGTTTTCTTTTACATCCTTCCTGTATTGGCGTATTAAACCAACGAATGCAAACGCCAGCCAAATGGTGATACAAATGGGCAGGATTCTGCTTCCTGTGGCTTTTCCAAAATAGTCTTCCTCCGTGATGATCCCCAGACGATGGACATAGATGCGTTTGAAGATATCGATCTCATCTGTTTCCACCTCAACAAAGACCTTGCCTCGTGACACCGCCTGCAAAGTCACATATA
>ONWL01000064.1 GCA_900321525.1 uncultured Eubacteriales bacterium | reverse complement strand
CGCTGTTGTATACTAATGGGGAGAAACGGATATGCAGAAGTATCGGCATATCCGGGAATGAAGAAACGGAGAGAAACATGATAGATATTCACATTCACATTGTACCGGAAATAGATGACGGCTCCCGTTCTGTAGAAGAAAGCCGGTATATGCTGTTGCAGGCAGCAGACGGCGGAACCACAGGTATGATCGTCACCCCTCACTGCAACATCAGAGGGTATTTTGAAAATTATAATGGACAGGAGCTGCAGCGTACGTTAGAAGCATTTGCAGAGCTGGCAAAGGAGACTGTACCGCAAATGCAGATTGGATTTGGACAGGAGGTGTACGGCACAGAGGATGCACCGGAACTGATTCGGGATGGACGGTTATTGACCATGAACAATACCCGCTATGTGCTGATGGAATTTCCATTTGACAGTTCGTTTTCCTATATGTCAGAGATTTTGTACCGTACCAAAGGATATGGATTTCTTCCCATTGTGGCACATCCGGAGCGGTATGATGTGATTCAGACATATCCCTGGCTGGTAGAAGAGTGGCTGGATGAAGGTCTGGGCATTCAGGTGAACAAAGGCAGCATACTGGGGCGGTTTGGGGCAGATCCTTATGAGGCAGTGATGTATCTGTTGACACATGGGATGGTACATATCTGTGCCAGTGACGCCCACAGAACCAACACAAGAACGTCTTACATGAATGAAGTACAGGAGGCATTGCAGGAGGAGTTTGGACGCCGGTATGCAAGACTTCTGTTAGAGGACAATCCCGGGCGTGTCTGGAACGGGGAACCATTGAAACTGCCGAAGGATTTGTAGATTAGCTGGAAAAAGAATTGGAATACGTGAGAGGTACAACATGGAAAAAGAGTACAAAATACCGTCCAGTGATGGGATACATATGCTGCACTGTGTGTCATGGAATCCGGTAGGACCTTCAAAAGCTGTGATCGTATTGGTACATGGCATGATGGAACATATTGGACGATATGAGGAATTTGCCTCCTATTTGTGCGGACGGGGATATGCTGTGTATGGTTATGACCAGTTGGGACATGGGAGGACGGCCCGGAATACTGCGGAACTGGGTTTTTTTGCAGAAAAACATGGGGAGCAGATTGTGATCAAAGACATTCATCGGGTCGTATCGGCTGTCAAAAAGAGACATCCAAAACGGGATGTGATTTTATTTGGATATAGTATGGGATCATTTTTATGCCGGAAGTTTTATACGGTCTACGGAGCAGAAGTGGATGGTTTGATCCTTTGCGGCACTGGTTCTACGCCTGTGCCGGTGTTGGCGGCTGGTTATCTGCTGTCTAAAGCAATTTGTCTGGTCAAAGGGAAGAAGTATCGCAGTTCTCTGCTGCATTCTCTGGTATTTTCTTCTAATAACAGAGCCATTCCCAATCCTGAGACAGAACGGGACTGGCTAACCAAGGATAAGGAAAAATTGGCGGAAAACATGGAGGATCCATTCTGTAATTTTCGATTTACTGCCAGGGCATATCAGGATTTTTTCTATATTATGTACAACCTGAGTCGGAAACAGGGTTACCGAAAAATGCCAACGGACAAACCGGTGCTGCTCATTTCCGGAGGACTGGATCCGGTGGGGCATCAGGGAGAGGATGTGGCAGCATTGTATGATACGTACCGTGAGTTGGGCATGAATAGGGTGTCGCTGATTTTATGTGAAGAGGACAGGCATGAAATTTTAAATGAAACAGACAGAAGGGCAGTGTACCAACAGATTGGCAAGTGGTTAGAGGAAAGGAATCAGGACAAATGATTACGACGATTGTATTAGATATAGGACAGGTGTTGATTCGGTTTGCATGGAAGGAATATCTGGAATCCTTTGGATTTGCAGAAGAAGTAGAGCAGAAGCTGATCAAAGTGGTGTTTGAAAATCCTGTCTGGGCAGAATTTGACAGAGGGGTATGGTCGGATGCAGAGATTATTGAGCGGTTTTGTCAGGAAGCGCCTGAGCGGGAACAGGAAATCCGGGCACTGTTTGCAGGGAAGGTAGAGCAGATGGTGCCGGAGTTTTCTTTTGCGGCAGAATGGGTACAGGAATTGAAAAGATTAGGCTATCGGGTGCTGCTGTTGTCCAATTTTGGAGAGACGTTGTTTGAAAAAGCGTCCTTCTCTTTCCTTCCATATGTAGATGGAAGCATTATTTCCTATCGTGTCAAGTGTATCAAGCCAGACCCGAACATCTATCGGATTTTGATGGAAACGTATGATGTGAAACCGGAGGAGATTTTGTTTTTGGATGACAATGCAGACAACATTGCGGGGGCACAGAAAATGGGCTGGCATACGGTGTGGGCAGTGGATCATCCGGCAGCATTACAGGGACTTCATGACTATGGCATTCCTTCTGTGGCTGGCGGATATACCTTTTCGGAATTGCGGAAGATCATTGCAAAGCTGCGCAGTGACCATGGATGTCCTTGGGACAGAAAGCAGACCCATGAAAGCCTGAAAGTGTGCATGAAAGAAGAAGCTTATGAAGTGCTCGAAGCCATTGACGAACTGACGGACAGCGGAGACAGCACCCATCTGTGTGAAGAATTGGGGGATATTTTGCTGCAGGTGATGATGCATAGCCAGATTGCAGAGGAAGAAGGACTCTTTACAGTAGATCATGTGATACAGGGTGTCAGTGAAAAGATGGTGCGCCGCCATCCCCATGTGTTCGGGGAGATACAGGTAGATTCTTCGGAAGCGGCATTGGACACATGGGAGCAGGCGAAGCAGAAAGAACAGGGAAAATCTTCTGATCCGGCAGCAGAGATGGCACGGGTGGCAAAATCACTGCCTGCATTGATGCGTGCCCAGAAGGTGGTCAAGAAAAGCGGCAGACAGCAGCAAACTGCCGTGTTGTTGGACACATTAGAGAGGCAGATCCAAGGGGCAAGAGCGCGTACACAGGCAGGACAAGTGCTGACAGAGGCACAGATCGGTACCATTCTTATGGACTGTGTGTGGCTGGCACAAAATAGCGCAGTGAAAAGCGAAGAGGCATTGATTAGGGAGATCGAGAAATGGATTGCAGAAGCCTCATCTGACAGATAGAAGAAATGAACAGGGCAGAAAAACTGTCCTGTTTTCTTTTTACATAAAAACGAGTTGACATAAAGAAGTGAACATGATATAAAAATAAATAAAGATAGCTGTAAGCTTAATTTCAAAACCTAAATAAGAAACTTTGGAGGTTGACAGAAACGGGACACTGCAATGGAAGAGGGAGTTTGAAGTGATTGCATGGTGTCATAAGAACTGACAGGAGGCGCAGGAATATGTTTGGGTGTGTGAACAGTGGGGCGATTTTGGGAATTGACGGATATCCGGTACAGGTAGAGGCAGATGTGTGCAATGGTCTGCCTTCCTTTGATATGGTAGGGTTTCTGGCTTCTGAGGTGCGGGAAGCCAGAGAGCGGGTGCGGACTGCATTGAAGAATTCCGGTTATGAACTGCTGCCGGCACGTACTACCATCAATCTGTCACCGGCAGATCTGCGCAAGGAAGGGAATTATTTTGATCTGCCCATTGCCATTGCAGTGTTGGTGGCACTGGGGATGATCCCGGCAGATGCAGTGGAGGGGATCTTTTTTATCGGTGAGTTGAGTTTAGATGGTTCCCTTCGTCCGGTGAATGGGATGATTTCTCTCATCAGCATGGCAAAGAAAGAGGGCTGGCATACCTGTGTGGTGCCCTCTGTCAACGGAAAAGAAGGGGCGGTGATCGAGGGGATTTCTGTTTATGGGATGGAGTCTTTGTCAGAGGTGGTAGCGTTGTTGACGGGGAAGCAGTCTTTTCAGCCTGTGGAGCCGGAAAGAGACTATGCAGCCGCACAGTATCACGGAGAACTGGATTTTGCGGACATCAACGGGCAGGAATCAGTGAAGCGTGCCACCGTCATTGCCGCTGCAGGGATGCATAATATTTTGTATGTGGGCCCGCCAGGTTCAGGGAAAACCATGATCGCCAGGCGGATTCCTACCATTCTGCCGGCTTTGACCAAGGAAGAGAGCATTGAGATTTCCAAGGTATACAGCATCTGCGGATTGCTGCCGCCAGAGGAAGGACTGGTGCGGATGCGGCCATTTCGCAATCCCCACCATACCATTTCCCCTACTGCATTGACAGGAGGAGGGGCAGTGCCCAGACCGGGAGAGATTTCACTGGCAAACAGAGGGGTGTTATTTTTAGATGAGCTGCCGGAATTTCAGAAAAGTACACTGGAAATTCTCAGACAGCCCCTGGAAGACCGGCAGGTGGTGATTTCCAGAGTACACGGCACCTATGTATATCCTACCAATATTGTGCTGTGTGCAGCTATGAATCCATGTAAATGCGGCTACTATCCGGATCGCAGTCTCTGTCAGTGCAGTGTGGCAGAGGTACATCGTTATCTTCGGCGGATTTCCCAGCCTTTATTAGACCGGATCGACATTTGTACAGAGGTGCCCAGACTGCCGTATAGAGAATTTATGGGAGAGAAGTCTAATGTGACGTCAAGGGAGTTGCGGTATCAGGTAGAGCAGGCGATTGGCATTCAAAAGGAACGGTATCGGAAGGAAGAGATTTTGTTTAATTCTCAGCTGTCAGGAGGAAAGATCAAAACTTATTGCCCCCTTGGTGCAGAAGAGGAAGATTTGCTTCGGGAAGTCTTTGAGACGATGGAACTGAGCGCACGAGCCTATCATAAAATTTTAAAAGTGGCACGTACCATTGCAGATTTAGAGGAGGCAGAGCGGATTCAAATGGAACATTTGTCAGAAGCGATCGGGTATCGAAGCCTGGATAAGAAATATTGGGGGAGATGACAGGGCAGATCAGAGGGGATTTTTTTGGATGTGAGGGGATGATGGTGAAGATGTTGTTTTGGAAAAAGGAGTGGGAATAAAAAGATGACAAAGGAAGAATACTGGTACTGGTTTTGTACCATTCCCGGATTTGGTGCTGCAAAGCTACAGACAATTCTGGCATGGTGTGGCAGTCCGAAAGAGGCATTTCGCCTGTCACCGGAATTGCTGGCGAAATTTCCAAAAGTCAGAGCAAAGGATGTGACGGCATGGCAGAAAAGTATTTCTGAAATAGATTTGATTTGTAGACAGTATCATCAACTGGAGAAACAGAACATACAATTTATCACGAAAGAACAGGCAGGGTATCCGGGGAGGCTGCTGCAGATGTATGATGCGCCTATGGGGCTGTTTTACAGGGGGAGCCTGCCGTTGGATGATGTGCCTTCGGTAGCAATCATTGGTGCGAGAGGGTGTACTTCATATGGAAGAGAAACTGCCAGAGTACTGGGAAAGCAGCTGGCACAGGCAGGAATACAGATCATCAGCGGTATGGCGCTGGGGATAGACGGTGCAGGTCAGAGAGGAGCCATAGAAGGAGGGGGACAGACATTTGGCGTACTGGGGTCCGGTGTGGATATCTGTTATCCAAAGGAGAATTTTGAATTGTATTGCCAGATTCCAGATCATGGAGGGTTGATTTCCGAATATCCGCCAGGTCAGAAAGGACTTTCACAGCTGTTTCCAGTGCGAAACCGGATCATTGCCGGTCTGTCAGACTGTATCATTGTAGTAGAAGCAAGAAAGAAAAGCGGAACTTTGATTACAGTAGATCAGGCTCTGGATCAGGGGAAAGACATTTTTGCAGTTCCCGGCAGGATAGAAGATCCCCTTAGTGTGGGATGCAATGAACTGATTCGAAATGGGGCAGGAATCCTGACAGGACTGGAAGAAATTTTGAATTTTTTCCACATGGATGTACCAGAAGAGGGGCATGGAAATAAAAAATCTATAAAACCACTTGCAAATGAGGAGAAAATCATATATAGTTGTTTAAGTTTTCAAGAAAAACACATAGAAGAAATACTGGGGGAAACCGGTCTGACCGTCAGTCAGGCAATGATTGCACTGTTGCAGCTGGAACTAAAGAACTATATATATCAGCCACAGAAAAATTATTATGCCAGGTGTAAAGACGGGTGACAGGTTAGGGACAGAAATGGAGGTTTGAAATGGCCAAGAACTTGGTTATTGTAGAGTCACCGGCAAAAGTAAAAACAATTAAAAAATTTCTCGGTTCTAATTATGAGGTGATGGCATCTAATGGACACGTGCGGGATCTGCCCAAAAGTACCATGGGAATTGATGTGGAACATGATTTTGAACCAAAGTATATTACCATTCGTGGGAAGGGAGACTTGCTGGCTTCTTTGCGGAAAGAAGTAAAGAAGGCAGACAGAGTATATCTGGCAACGGACCCTGACCGTGAAGGAGAAGCCATTTCCTGGCATTTGTCTGCAGCACTCAGACTGGAAGACAAGGAAGTGCATCGAATCACATTTAATGAGATTACCAAAAAGGCGGTGAAGGAATCCATCCAACAGCCTCGCGACATTAACATGGATCTGGTCAATGCACAGCAGACCAGACGAATTCTGGACAGAATGGTAGGATACCGCATCAGTCCATTGCTGTGGAAAAAGGTGAAACGGGGCTTAAGTGCCGGCCGTGTCCAGTCAGTGGCATTGCGCATCATCTGTGACAGAGAGGCGGAAATCGCAGCATTTATTCCGGAGGAATACTGGACGCTGAATGCCCTTTTGCAGGTGGAAGGGGAAAAGAAACCTCTGGAGGCAAAATTTTATGGAACGCTGCAGGAAAAATTAACCATCGGTTCCGAGCAGGAATTGCAGGAGATCCTGGATCATCTGGAAGGAGAGCCTTTCAAGGTACAGGAGATCAAACATAAAGAGAGAACGAAGAAAGCACCGCTGCCGTTTACCACCAGTACCTTGCAGCAGGAAGCGGCAAATCGTTTGAATTTTTCCACACAAAAGACCATGCGTCTGGCACAGCAGCTGTATGAAGGCGTGGACATCAAGGGAGAAGGAACCATTGGTATCATCACATACCTGCGTACGGATTCTACTCGTATTTCAGAAGAGGCAGATGCCACAGCCAGAGCATACATTGCAGAGCGGTATGGAGCTGATTTTGTGGCACAGGCAGAAATCAAGGAAAAGAAAAATCAGAAGATTCAGGATGCCCATGAAGCCATTCGTCCTACCAACATTACTTTGACACCGGAAAAGGTGAAGGAGTCTTTGAGCCGGGAACAGTATCGTCTGTATCAGTTGATCTGGAAGCGTTTTACAGCCAGCCGGATGGCAGAGGCCAGATATCAGCAGATTCAGCTGAAACTATCATGTGGGGCGTATTGTTTTACCTCTTCTGCATCCAGAGTGGCATTTGAGGGCTTTCAGGCAGTGTACAGTGATGAGGAAAAGCCGGAAAACAATCCGGCAGTCAAGAAAGTCACAGAGGACTCTGTGCTGCAATTGATTGACTTAGAGAGCAAGCAGCATTTTACACAGCCTCCAGCACACTTTACGGAAGCATCTCTGGTCAAAACATTGGAAGAGCAGGGCATCGGTCGTCCGTCTACTTACGCACCTACC
>ONWL01000110.1 GCA_900321525.1 uncultured Eubacteriales bacterium | reverse complement strand
GCATACACTACACGGCTTCTGTTCCTATGTCTCCCTACGTTGGCATTATCCAAATCAGGTTCCGGGTCTAGACCAATCAGTCTACTCTCAGCAAGCTTCCAGCAAGCTCCCCATTATGATATCATCAAGTACTTTTAATCCAATCTCTTGTCAATGACTCTCTTAGTCTTCTTTTCGCTTCTTGGCAGGCTGCCCTTTGGCACGGTTTCAATCTCCGGTGTCATATTCACCTTATTCTTAAACCGTACTCTCAGTTCCTCTGCCACCTGTTCTCCGTCTGCACCGTCTTCTAACTCTACTGACACAGTCATCACATCTTTGCCGTTGACATGGTCAATGGTCACCAGATACTCACTGTATGCGCCCTTGGTATCCCGGATGAATTCTTCCACCTGGCTTGGGAACATATTCACACCTTTTACCTTGAACATATCATCTGTCCGTCCCATGATGATATCAATTCTCGGATAGCTGCGTCCACATGGGCATTCTCCCGGAATGATGCGGGATAAGTCATGGGTACGGAACCGGATCAACGGTGCCCCCTCTTTCACCAGTGTGGTGAGGACGATTTCCCCCACTTCTCCGTCCGGCACCGGCTCTCCTGTCTGGGGATTTACGATCTCCAGATATAAGAAATCATCCCAGATATGCATGCCGGTATTGTGGGAACAATTCACACCGATACCTGGTCCATAGATTTCCGTCAGACCATAAATATCATACAGTTCAATGCCAAGAGCGTTCTGAATTCGGTTGCGCATCTTTTCTCCCCAGCGCTCGGAACCAATCACACCTTTTTTCAGGCGAATCTTATCTTTCAGATTCCGCTTTTCGATTTGTTCGGAAAGTAACAATGCATACGAAGAAGTGGCACAGATGACCGTACTCTGCAAATCCTGCATCATCTGTAGCTGCTTTTCTGTATTGCCCGGTCCCATGGGAATGGCCATAGCACCTAACTTTTCACAGCCCGCCTGAAATCCGATACCAGCAGTCCATAACCCATAGCCTGGTGTGATCTGGATCCGGTCTTTGTTTGTAATGCCTGCTGTCTCATAACATCTGGCAAACATAGTAGCCCAGTCATCTACATCCTTTGCTGTATAGGGAATAATCACCGGTGTGCCTGTGGTACCGGAGGAAGAATGGATTCTGACGATCTCTTCTTCCGGCACTGCCATCAGTCCCAGTGGATATGCCTCTCTCAGATCTTCTTTGCTGCAAAATGGCAGCTTTTCAAAATCTTCTGCGGTCTGGATAGCATCAATGTCGATGCCCTCGATCCGCTTTCCATAAAAATGCCCGGTCTGCACCAGCCGTTTCAGCTGTGCCTTCACCAGTTCCAACTGTTCTGCACTGATCTTCATCTGTATTTCCTCTCTTTCCTACGTTCCTTTTAGGCAATTGCCTACTACATTCCTTTATAACTCTTCACTGCCAGATCAATGGCCTGTTCATTCATGGCATAAAACTTTGGTTTTACCCCTTTCTTCACTGCCTCTTTCAGTTCTTCTACGGTAATCCCCAGCTTTCCAGAGGCGGCTGCCACTGCCAGCAGAACAATGTTCAATACTTTGACAGAGCCTGCCTGGGCACAGATGGCATCTCCATCTACTACCACTACCTGTGCTTCTTTTTGCAGATAGTCAATCATTTCTTCTCCGGTATACTGCATGCCTCCTAATGTGGCGGTTACCGGCTGGACCGCTTTCTGATTCACAATCACCAAACCGTCTTTTTTCAGATAGGGCAGATTTCGAACTGCCTCTGCCGGCTCAAATCCAATGATCAGGTCTGCCTGTCCTTTTGGAATGAGAGATGAATAGATGTGCTCTCCTGTCCGCACATGGCTAACCACACTGCCGCCCCGCTGTGCCATGCCGATGGTTTCTGCGGTTCGTGCTTCACTGCCTTTTGCCATGGCACTGGCTGCAATCAATCGGGAGGCTAAGACGGTTCCCTTACCGCCCACTCCACATAATAAGATACTTTTATTCATGCCGATCCCCCTTTATGGCGCCCACCGGACATACCTGACCGCACAAGCCTCATCCAGTACACATGGACGATTCGATTTCCACCTGTCCGTTTCGCACTACGATGGCCGGACAGCCCAGTTCCCTGATACATTTTTTGCAATTGATACATGTTTCACGGTCAATGGTACATGCACCATCCGGTTTCACAAGTGCGATACAGGGAGACTTAAAAATGATGGCCTTTACTCCAGGAAGTGCCGCTGCTTTCTGCACCGCTGCCACAGATGCCTGTAAATCCAGAGGATTCACTGTCTCTACAGAAGTCACACCGATGGCAGTCAGAATCTTTTCGATGCTGACTTTTTCTACCACATCTCCCATCATGGTCATGCCCGTGCCCGGATGAGGCTGATGACCGGTCATGGCCGTAGTGGAATTGTCCAGTACCACCAAAATAATATCCGTCTGGTTGTATACCGCATTGACCACTCCTGTCATGCCAGAAGCAAAGAATGTAGAATCTCCAATAAAGGAAAATGCCGTAGTACCCGGTTCTGTCCGTTTCAAGCCCTGTGCAATGGTCACATCTGCGCCCATACACAGACAAGTATCCACCATATCAAGGGGTTTTGCGTTGCCTAACGTATAACATCCAATATCACCACAGAAAAAGGCTCTCTTGCCCTTCATTGCCTGCTTTACTGCATAAAAGGAAGCACGATGTGGACATCCGGCACACAGCACCGGTGGACGCACCGGCATCTGGGGCGGAGCGGATGGTTCTGTTTTCTCTTCTTCAATCTGTAAATAAGCAGCCAGTGCCGACTTTACAGATTCATTGGTATATTCTCCCGCATAAGGAAGATGGTCGGTTTCTTTTCCCAGAATCCGCACCTGCTTCCCATATTTTCCACACAGATAGGTCAGGTTTCGCTCAATGACAGGATCCAATTCCTCTACCACCAGTACCGTATCCACTTCATTTAAAAACTCTTCTGCCAGTGCTTCCGGAAATGGATGAGGCATCCCCACCTGCAACAGCCGTACCTGTTTCATCAGATCCGTTTCCGGCTGTCCCTTTTCTGCCAGACTGCTCTGGAGATTTTCCAGTGCCTCTTTCACATAAGACACACTGACACCTCCAGTTGCAATGCCCAGTCGTCCCCTGCCCTGTATGGTATTCCATGGATTGTTTTTCTCTCTGGCAATCTGTGCATTTCGCGCTTCTATCTTGATATGATTTTCCTTAGACAATCTTGGGAAGATCACCCATCTGCCCGGATCTTTCACAAACCCTTCCCATGTATGCTCCGGCACTGTCTCCGGCACATCAATGGTGGCACAGGCATGACAGACTCTAGTGGTAGGACGGAACAGCACCGGCGTCTGGTACTGCTCGGAATATAAAAATGCTGCCTGAATCATCTCATATGCTTCCTCCGGAGAAGAAGGATCAAATACCGGCAGTTTGGAATACTCTGCAAACTTTCTGGTGTCCTGCTCTGTCTGAGAAGAGATGGGACCCGGATCATCTGCCACGACCACGACCATGCCGCCTTTGACCCCGATATATGCCAGACACATGAGAGGATCTGATGCCACATTCAGTCCCACCTGTTTCATGGTCACCATGGTTCTTGCTCCTGCATAGGAAGCACCGGCTGCCACTTCCAAGGCCGCCTTTTCGTTGACAGACCATTCTATATAAATATTGCCATTGTTATTCTTTGCAACTGTTTCCAGTACCTCTGTAGAAGGTGTCCCCGGATAACCAGCAACCACATTCACACCTGCCTGTATGGCGCCTTTGGCAATTGCTTCATTTCCCATCAATAACTGTTTCACGATTTCCTCCAAAATAAATGATTCTTCGTAACTGCCAGTCTCCTCACTGTTACGATTTTGATTTCATTATATCACAAATGGCAAGGGTTTCAGATAAATATTTCCAAATACACATGCCACAACCAGCAATACGCTGATTGTCATGCAGATCAGATCTCTTGCTGCAAACGGATATTCTTTGTAACCGGAATTTCTGGTCCGCAGATAAAATCCTCTGGTTTCTGCTGCCACTGCGCTACTGTCTGTCCGCCGGATGGCATTGATCAGCAATGGGGCACAAATGGGCAGTACCAGCTGCATCTTCTTGATGGGATTGCCCGTATCAAACTCTACCCCTCTTGCGGTCTGTGCCTCCATGATCTCATGCATTTCATCGGTTAAAATCGGAATAAACCGAAATGCAGTGGTCACGATAAATGCATATCGATAGCTCATGCCCAGATTCCGCACCAGTGCATTGGCCAGATCCGTCATTTTGGTCATCATCAGCACCATGGTCATAGCGGTAGCTGCATTGAGCACACGCATAGTCACAATATATGCGGAAATCAATCCTTTATCTGTAATGAATAAAAACAAGTCATTCCCCTGTCTGATGAACAGAATCTGCAACACCAGTATAAACCCACAAGCCACAGACAGCTTTTTCAGCAAGCTCAGCACATTTGGCAGTACATGGCCGATTTTTGCAATCAGCAGCAATCCCAGAAAAAACAGGGTCTGGGTCAGCACCGTATCTGTGATGATGCATCCCACGCAAAGCATCACTGCCAGAAATAATTTTGTCAACGGATTCATCCGGTGAAACACCGTATCTGCCTCTACATAATCCAATGCACCCATGGTCTAATTCTCCTTTAACAATGCTACCATCTCAGGGATGTGATTGACCCCTGCAAACTTTCCGCCTAACCTGGCTCCTAACTGGATCATCTGGGGCGGCATAACAGAAGCCGCTTTCATGGCTTCTTCATTGCGGAACACCTCTGCTGTGGCACCGTCTGCCAGAATTCTCCCTTCTGTCATAATGAGAACCCGGTCTGCAAAATCCAATACCACTTCCATGTCGTGACATACCATGAGTACCGTCACCCCTTCTGCATTCAGTTTTTTGATGGCATGCATCATCTGCATACATTCTCTGTAATCCAGGCCAGTGGTAGGCTCATCTAAAATCAATAGTTCCGGAGACAGTGCGATCAGAGAAGCAAGTGCCACTCTCTGCCGTTCTCCTCTGCTGAGACTAAAGGGTGCATCCTCCCCGCAAAAGCCATATTCCGCTAAAATCTGCTCTACTTGCTCTGCAATTTCTTCCTCGCTCTTGCCGGAAACCATCTTTAGCCCAAATCCAATTTCTTCCCGCACGGTATTCTGACAGATCTGCCGATCGGGATTCTGGAATAAAAATCCCACATGAGCTGCGATCTGGCTGACCTTTGTCTTCTTTGTGTCCAGCCCTGCCACCCGCACCCTGCCGGATAGCGGCTTTAACAGTCCCATGGTCAGTTTGGAAACCGTGGATTTCCCTGCCCCGTTTGAGCCGATGATGGCGACAAACTCTCCTTTTTTGATATGAAAAGAGATATCGTGTATGGTTCCTGACTGATTCTCATATTCAAATGATACATTTTGAAATGCAATCATACGTGTTCCCTTTCTTTTCCTAATCACTGCAAAACTGTAACGGTCCAGTCCCTTTACAGCTTCGCTCCATTTCTTAATTCCTGTATATAGGACTCCATCTCATCCATATTCAGACAGATTCTGCCGCTTCCAATGCCCTCTTCTGCCAGCGCATCCGACAATGTCACGATACGAGGACAATTGATGCCGATCTCTTCCAGTTCCTGTGCATGCTCCAACACG
>ONWL01000282.1 GCA_900321525.1 uncultured Eubacteriales bacterium | reverse complement strand
TCCGTTGATCGTATCAATCAGATGCCAGTTTTTCTTTCCAATGACAAACGGTCGGATAGCTCTTTCTGCAGCGTTGTTATCCAAAGGTATATCCGGATCGTCCAAAAACCGTGTCAGATAATCCTTTTGGTTCAGTGCATAGTCCAATGCTTTTCCGATGTTGCTTCCCTTCGTCACTTCGGGCCGGTGCTCCTGTGCCCACGCAAAGAAGGACTCTACGATCGGTCTGATCGTGAGATCTCGCTCCTTTTTCCTTTCTTCCGCACTCATGTCCTTCAGCTGGTTGTCCAAATGATAGATGTTCGCGATCTGACTGACCGCATAACTGGACAGTGTGTATTTCGGCTTCTTCTTGTCACTTCCGCTGCTGGATTTGATGATCTCCGCAAACTTGCGTCTGCAATGTGCCCAGCATCCGCAGGCGGTGATCTGGCTGGGCCAGTCCCGTTCCAGTTTTTGATAGGAAACGTACCCATCACTTACGATGGAGCCACAGAAGCCTTCAAGAAACTGCTTCAGATGATCTGTCTTACGCGTCTTCCGGTAATCATAGAGAATGACCGGATGATCATCCTTCTCGTTACTGCGGTATACCCACATGCGACTTTCGGAGCCTGCCTTGCGTCCATCTTTACTGACCTTGACCGGGGTCTCATCTGCATGAATGACTCTGTGTGCCAGCAGTTCTGTCAGTGTCCTGCCATCGGACATGGTGGTACTGTTGGTCAGATTGATGGCAGCGATTAACTCTTCCAGACGAAGGACGATGCCGTCTAATTCTGCAAGCAGGGAAGTGGGATCTTCTGCCGGCTGCTCTCCTTCCTGTATTTTGGCGTTGTTGTTCAGTCTTGTTTCCAGTTCAGACAGCCGTCGCTGCAGATCGGCACGTTCTGTCAAAGCAGTTGCTAATTTCATATGATTCTCCCTTCTGGTACTGTATCGGTATTTGGGAAAGGTGATACTCAATACGTTTCATTCAAATTTTTATTTGAAAAATTTCTGATGTGCAGACAGTTTTAGGATCGCTTCAAAGCGTTTCGCAATTGCCTAATAGGGCATATCCAGGAGCCGCTTAGACAGCGCCAGCAGTTCCTCTGATTCTGTGCTGTTGTAAAAAGTGACCTGACCGATCCGTGTTCCCTCATAGAGAAGTCCGGCTTCTGCCAACCGTCTTCTGGCTTCTCTGGCTGTGCCGGCAGAGCCGTCTACGATCAGCACGCCCGCTCCTGCAATGTCTGCTACCAGACGGCGGACAAATGGATAATGGGTACAACCCAGTACAATGGCGCCTACCGGTTCGGTCAGGTAAGGTCCCAACAGTTTTGTCAGATAATCTCTTACCAAAGCATCGTCTAAATGTCCCCCCTCGATCAGTTCCATCAGTCCGGGACAGGGCAGGGGAATGAAGGTGGCCTGATCTGCAAAACGGCTGACATTTCGTGCGAATTTCTCTTCTGCCAGTGTCATAGGGGTGGCCATCACCAGAACACGGCTTCCCGGACGCTGTATGGCAGCCGGTTTGATGGCCGGCTCGATGCCCACCAATGGCAAATCCGGAAACTGGCTGCGCAGTGTTCGAACCGATACGCTGGTGGCAGTGTTGCAGGCGATGACGATCTCTTTTACCGGATAAGAGAGAAGATAATCGACAATCTGCAATACATACTGGTGTACTTCATCATGAGGTTTGGTGCCGTAAGGGGCATGGAGTGAATCTCCGTAATAAATAAAATTTTCCCGTGGCATGATGCGCACCAGCTCCCGCAGGACACTGATGCCGCCTACTCCGGAATCAAGTACACCAATGGGTGCTTCATTTGGATTCATATATGTTCACGCTTTCCTGTTCAATCAAAAAGTAACGGACAAATCCTGTAAAATCAATGCTGAAAAAAAGGATGGATTTGATCTGTTACTATTATAAAGGAAAAGGAGAGAAAAATCTACCAGATGAACAACAGGATTGAGAAAATATAAAATTGGGAATTATGAAAAAATCAGAAAAATGATTGAAAGTTTTTGATCAATAAGGTATACTATGATTAATCGATCCCACCAAGCCTAGGTAGCTTTGCTGCAAGCGTAACATGGTGGGCCTTTTGTTTTTATGGAGGGATGAAATGTCTCAGAAGATGAAACCATTTAGAACAATTGAAGAACAGATCACACATTCAAGCGTTATGATACAGTGAGGAATGGAGGTTCATTATGGAACGTGACAAAAAGATCATACAAACCAGTATCATTGGCATTCTGGCCAATGTATTTCTGGCAGGTTTTAAGGCTGTGGTGGGTGTTTTGACCCACTCCATTGCAGTGGTGCTGGATGCGGTAAACAATTTAAGTGATGCCCTGTCTTCTGTGATTACGATTATTGGAACAAAGCTGGCAGGGAAGGCACCGGATAAAAAGCATCCCCTTGGAT
>ONWL01000297.1 GCA_900321525.1 uncultured Eubacteriales bacterium | reverse complement strand
CGGGGAAACGGTCTGCTCTAACTGGGTCAACACTTTCCGCATCTGTTCCTGGGCACTGGTATTTTCCTGCACTGCTTTTGTATTTTCCTGTAATGCAGAGGTGTTCGCTTGTAATGCTGATGTATGTCCATCTAATTGCCTGCTCAATCCTTGTATAGAATCAGATGACATCTCCGCCAAATATATCGTACCATGATTTTGGATGACAATGGGAGAGTTCTCCTGAGACCGTCTCTGCAATTCCTGCTGGAACGATTCTTCTTTTCGCTCCCGCATGCCATCTTCCTCTGGTTGTTTTGCCTGGCGGTAACAGTTTTTCTCCCCGTAAATCAAGTGTAAAATGTCATCTATCCTGTAGGTAGTTCTGCCCCATCTAATATAAGTATCTCCCTCTTCCTTTGGAATCAATATGTCTTCTTCTATGTCATATGATTTGGTCTTCTCTCCCTGCTCCATGACCACAAATTCTTTCACATCCTGCAGATTCATCTCTGCATTGATGTCACGAATGTCTTTCAGCATAGGAGCCAATAGTTCCCACGTTTCATGGGCATCTGTCTGGGCATACACATCGATCCGCAAAACCGGTTTGCCGCTGCTCATATCCACCACTGCCACAAGTCCCATCATCGGAATCTCCATCCGCATGCCTTTCTGCCAGCACTGATTCATGTTCAGCAAATAATAATACCGAATCATCAGCCGATGCACCACACTATCCGGCAGATACAGGTATTCCAGTTCATATCGTACATGCTGTACAGATTGGGCAGGGCGAATCCCCCTCGGTGTCTGATTGGGGCACAATACCGGGATAAATTCTTTCTCCTGTGATACCGGATAGGACAGCCGGAATTTGCGCATCACTTCCAGCACATATCCACATTCCTCAGGGCTGTAAGATATCTGTTTCAAAGCACCTTCTGTGGTCAGTCCGTCTATTAACCGTTGGGCATCACGGGCATAATTGAGCGGAACGTATTCCAGCATATCTTCCAACACACTCCGTTTCAAAACCCCCTGTTCTGCATAAGTCCTTCCTCTAAATAAAATGATATAAATGGCATTGGTCAGCCATTCCGGATTTAACACTTTATACTGGGATAAATGCTCTGTCTGACCGTCCTCCCCATCCCGATAATAGTTGAAACATACCCCCAGATCGTGAAACCACTCCAACAGCCAATTACAGATTTCTTTGTAATGTTCGGTGTCCTGCTCTCCCTGCACCAGTGGATATCGCTGGCAAATCCGGTAATATTCTTCCAAATCCACATAATTCTGCCGGTTTTTCATTTGCAGCAATTCTCTGCGTACATTGTCCCACTGTTCTGGAAACTCCATTCCCGCACTGTCTAACTTTCCTGCCTGCTGTACAATGCATTCCGACAACTGGTGAAAGATCGGGATCGGCGCATTCTTTGCAGAACACTCCACTTTCCCTACAATATTTTTAGGAAATTCCTGACAAAGTCCAGGATAATCCAGTCCCTCATTGGAACCTTCCACAAATTGATTCACAAACAAAATCACCGGTGCATCCGGTGCAAAGCTTCGAATGTTCCGTAGAAAATACCGTGCCTGCTCCGTGGGATCCGGCAGACGGGTACTGACTACAACCACATAACAGGTACGCTCTGTCAGGAAACACCGATGCATGGAATTCATGATATGCTGTCCGCCAAAATCCCAAAAATGAATGTGTAAATTTCCGCAATCTTTCGGAGTATGTTCGGTAATGATAATGCCATGGGTGGTACCTGTGGTATACGGTGCCTCCGGTGTCTCCATGGCATCATCATGCAAAATCCGCTGGATGGTATGGGTCTTTCCCACATCTCCATGTCCTAAGAAAATCACCTTCACATCACTGATGGTACGCTTGGGGGCATCATAGTAGGCTTCGATCAGTTCCTTTGGTTGGAAAAAGAGGCTGATGGGTTGTTGGGTTAACGTGGTTTGGTATAAACTAATGCAATTGTCCCAACCTTTCACATGTAACTGCATATAGCTTAGTGCTTCATTGAGCCACCAAATCCTACTGATATCTTTTACTTTCATATCCAACCGAGTTGCCCATCTGGGTAAAGAATCCAAGTTACAATACGCCAAATCCAAATTCTCTAGATTCTCACATATACCTAACCACTCCGGCAATTCCCTAATCTCCGTACTGCTCAAATTCAAATTTTGCAGATTTTTACACGCTCCCAGACTCTCCGGCAATTCCCTAATC
>ONWL01000072.1 GCA_900321525.1 uncultured Eubacteriales bacterium | reverse complement strand
GGGCAATGAGCCATGCACTGAGACTGCTGAGAAGCGAATCCGGTACACCGGTAAAAAAGTCAATCCCTTCTTTGCGAAGCGCATCAAAAAAAACATCGCAGGAAATCATGTCATTTCTCCTTTTACAATCCGCATGAGCAGGCAATTGCCTGCTTTACGTATAAAAGGGATGTCCGACATCTCTCGATACCAGATATCCCTTTTGACCATTTTGTTTCAGTTATGTTTATAATTACGACTTATTTCTTCTTAAGGAAGGTAGGAATGTCGATTGGATTCTCTTCTACGCTCGGACGCACAAACTGGTTGGTTGGTCTACGGAACGTATTGTCAACAGTCGGTCTGGAAGGTGTGGTAGCCGCAGACTCCTGCTGTGCTGTCTCTGGCTGTACCGGAGCTGTCTTCTTCACAAACTCTCTGGCTGTCTTCTTCTCTCCAAATGCAGGTTTTGCAGTATCGGTCACACCTGTGGCAATGATGGTCACAGTCACCTGATCCGGTGTGCTCTCGTCATAAATGGTACCAAAGATGATCTCTGCATCTTCTCCTACCAATTCTGCCATATAAGAAGTGGCATCGTTGATCTCCGGCAGACTGACATCACCGGAAATATTCAGCAATACATGAGACGCACCCTGAATGCTCGTCTCAAGAAGCGGAGAAGACAATGCCTCCTGCATGGCAATCATCGCCTTATCATCTCCAGTAGCCGTACCAATGCCTACATGGGCAATACCCTTGTCTCTCATAACGGTACATACATCCGCAAAGTCCAAATTGATCAGTCCAGGATAGTTGATCAAGTCTGTGATGCCCTTCACTGCTTGCTGTAATACTTCATCTGCTTTCTTCAATGCATCTGGCATGGTGGTGCGTCTGTCTACCAGTTCTAACAGTCGGTCATTTGGAATGACGATCAGAGTATCTACTGCTTCCCGCAGGTTCTCAATACCGGAAGCTGCAAACCCGGAACGGGCACGTCCTTCAAAACGGAACGGCTTTGTGACAACGCCAACGGTCAGGATACCCATATCCTTTGCCAGCTTGGCAACCACAGGTGCTGCACCGGTTCCAGTACCGCCACCCATACCACAAGTGACAAATACCATATCTGCTCCTACAATGGCTTCTCTCAGTTCCTCTACGCTTTCCTCAGCTGCCTTTTCCCCAACTTCAGGTCTGCCGCCTGCACCAAGCCCCTTGGTCAGCTTTTCACCGATCTGTAATACGGTCGGGGCCTTACAATATGCCAAGGCCTGCTTATCGGTGTTGATTCCAATAAACTCTACACCAAATACATTCTCATCTACCATACGGTTGACTGCATTATTTCCAGCTCCACCTACACCAATGACAATAATCTTTGCAGCACCTTCTGTCTCATTTATACTAATTTCGTACAAAATATGTTCCTCCTTCTTTCTGTCTGTCCTTCCTCTTCCCTATGGGAATATACAGAGAATCCTGATACCTGTTATGACATGCAAACTTTTTCAGTTGGTATCATTTTATAAAAAATCGTATGTCTATATGATATTATTAAACTGAAAAATAATCAAGGAATTTTCCTGCATTTTTATAAAAACTTCGTGTTTTTTTAACATAAACCGGAAAAATCCGTCAAAACTGGATATTTTATCCATTTTGTTTAAAGTGAAACTCTTGCCTGTCCGCATCCGGATCGTAGGTACTCAAGTCCAATGTTCCACTCATCTCTGCCAAATTCTCATACATACCGTACAACTCTGTAATCTTTTCTTCTATGTATGCCTCCCCTCCCAGCCTCACCGTCACATCTGCAAAATACAGCGTGACCTGGTTATCCAGATCAATATGTACCTGCTCAATAGGCAAGTTATATTGCTTCAGTAGCTGCGCCAGTTGGTTGATGGTCTGAAAAATGCCAGCTCTGTCTGTCTCAATCTGGTGATACTTGATAACGGTCTTTGGCAAAATCCCCGTATAAAGAGGAATGTCATCTTCTTTTTCCAACTGCTGTTTCAGCAATGCCCCTGTCTTACTGAAATACAAATAAGTACCGGCATAATCCAGGCACCCGATAATTTCCAGTTCCCGCACTGTAATGACAGCCTCCCGCATCCCATGAAGAGACACTTCATAATGATCTAGAAATGGAACGTTCTGCTCCCTGTGTAAAAGGGAACGAAGCCACACCACAATAGTATGGGGTGGCTTGTCACCCGGAAATACACCTGTTACGATCTCTTCCCCTGTAAACCGTTCATTTCCTGTCACAGTGAAAGATTTTATCTGAAAACTGTATAAATACGCAGTACCTGCTATTGCTCCTGTTATCAAAAGCAATAGCAGTATTTTTCGTATCGTGTGCGTTTTAAACCACATATCACTCCGTTTCCGGCACAGCTGCTGCCAGCCTGTTTAATGAATTTCCACCATCTCTATGTCTGCCCCCAGATCAACCAGATGTTGCGCAAGGGCAGCATATCCTCTTTGAATATAGGTACAATGGCAGATTTCTGTAATCCCCTCCGCTGTCAGACCGGCAATCACAAGCGCCGCACCTCCCCGCAGATCTCTGGCACATACTTTTGTTCCTGTCAATCTTTGTACTCCTTGTATGACGGCTTTGTTTCCTTCCATGCAGATATCCGCCCCCATCTTTCTCAACTCCAGAGCCGTTTGAAAACGACCTTCAAATATGGTCTCATGAATGATCGATTCCCCATCTGCGCAGGAAAGCAATGCCATCATCTGAGACTGGACATCGGTGGGAAATCCCGGAAAAGGTGCCGTTCGCAAATAAGGAACCGGCCGCAGCCTGTCTTTGCGCCGCAAATATACTGCCCTTTGGTTGTGCATTACATCACAACCACAGATGGACAACGCAGTCAATACCCCTGTCAGTTGTCCCGGCAGGACATTTTCTACCATCAGTTCCCCGCCACTGGCCGCAGCTGCAATCAGATAAGTAGAAGCCTCAATCCGGTCTCCCATGACGGTATATGCACTTTCCCGCAACCTGTCTACTCCGGTAATCTCCAACGTACTACTGCCAATTCCTTTGATCCGTGCTCCCATTCCCTGTAACATCCGGCAAAGATCACCGATTTCCGGCTCCCTCGCTGCGTGATGAAGAATGGTTTCTCCTTCTGCCAGAACTGCCGCCATGATCAGATTTTCCGTGGCTCCTACTGACGGAAAAGGCAACCGGATCACATTGCCATGTAAACAAGAAGCTGATGCACGCAACCATCCGTTTTCCTCTGTCAGCTCTGCACCCATTTGCTGCAGACCTGCCACATGGATGTCCACCGGTCTGCTTCCAATGGAACAGCCTCCCGGCTGTCCTAACTTTGCCTCTCCGCATCTGGCAAGCAAAGGACCCAACAGAAATACAGAAGAACGCATCTTCCCTGTCATACAAGACGACAGACTGACTGACTCTATTGCAGATGCATCGATGACCAGCGAGCTGTCCTGCCATTTGACTTTACAACCCAGCTGTTCCAGAATCTCTATCATATAAAACACATCCAGAATTTCCGGTACACCATGTAATACCGTGATACCCGGATACAGGATCGAGGCAGCCATCATGGGAAGTATGGCATTTTTGGAACCATGTGCCCGGATGCTGCCGGATAGTGCTCTGCCCCCTTTGATTCTCAGTATTGACAAAACAATTCCTCCCTCATTTTGTTCATCCCGAAGCGAGTATGCTTCGGTTATGTAGCAGAAGAGGAATTCACCTTTCCGGCAATATTGAGTACAATGCCCATTTCCACCATCAGAAATGTCACAGAAGAACCTCCATAACTGATAAAAGGCAGACTAACACCTGTATTGGGCATGGTGTTTGTCACAACTGCCACATTCATCAGTACCTGAATGGCAATGTGCGCCATAATGCCTGCTGCAACCATAGTGCCTTTAAAATCTTTGGCCTGACTGGAAATTTGCATCAGACGGTATACGAGAAGCAAAAACATGCAGATGACCAGAATGGCACCAATGAGCCCAAGTTCCTCACAAATAATAGAAAAAATCATATCATTCTGTGCTTCCGGCAGATAGCCAAGAGACTGCAAGCTTTGCCCCAACCCTCTGCCAAACCACCCGCCAGCACCAATGGCATATAATCCCTGTACGGTCTGGAATCCATTGGTACTGGAATATGCCAGCGGATCAAACCATGCATTGATGCGGTTCATCTGATACTCATCCAGCACCACTTCCAATATGCCGGTTCGATACAATACTACTACCAGTATGACTCCTACCCCAATGACAATTCCAAAAATGATCTTTCTTCTGCTGGCAATAAATGCCATGACAAACGCAATGCCCATGAGAATCAACCCAGAGCTAAGATTTGCAGACAATACCGGCAATGCAATGGGAAGCGCTGCCATAAAAAAGACAAACAACACACGATAATACCGAAGCATACCGTAATAAAAATCTGCCAGCGCTGCCATAGAAATGATCAATGCCAGCTTGGCAAACTCCGCCGGCTGAAACGAAACCGGCCCAAGAGAAAACCACCGCTTTTGTCCATTGACTTCTTTTCCCAAAAAGAGCACTGCAATCCCAAGTATCACTGCCGCCACATACAATACCCTTGCATATTTCAGCCATACATGATAATCAATTCTGGAAACAGCCGCCATCACAAGCAACGCAATGACCAGATAGACCGCCTGTTTGGTGACTGTATAGTAGGAATTGCCTGTATGGCTGATGGAATCTGCATAACTGGTGGTACTGTAAATCATCAACAGACCAAATGCAGACAAAATACCAATCATAATGAGCAGACTGTAATCCAGCGTACTATCCCAGTGAAATCGCAATCCCAAACGACGTTTTGGCACAGTTCTTTTTGCTGCAACTGTCTTTCCTGTCTGTTCCGCCATACAATCCTCCCATTTTCGTTTCAGAAGGCTGGTACCCTGTCTATTACATCATATGCACCAGCTTCCGGTCTGTGTCTATCCATTTCTTAAATCCATCTGATTTATGCATCCGGAAGTGCCCGGCATAAGTCTTTAAACATTCTGCCTCTCACTTCATAATTGGGAAACATCCCCCAGCTGGCACATGCCGGAGACAACAATACCGCCTCTCCCGGTTTTGCATGTGCGGCTGCCACCTGCACCGCTTCTTCCAAACTGTTCACAAAACAGATATTGGTAAATCCGTGGGCTTTGGCACAGTCTGCGATTTTCTCTGCTGTGGCGCCTAACAAAATCAGCATCTTAATCTTATCTCCAAAAGTTGCAATCCAATCATCATATTCAGAGCCTTTGTCATATCCTCCACCAATCAAAATCGTTGGTGTGCTCATGGCCTTTACGCCCTGGATGGCAGCATCTGTATTGGTGGCTTTGGAATCATTATAGTATTTTACACCCTTTTTGGTCACAGTATACTCAATACGATGCTCCACTGCGGTAAATTCCCGAATGGTCTTTTTGATGATGTCCATAGGAACCCCCATCTCAACTGCAATGCCGCATGCCGCCATGATATTTTCATAGTTACACTGTCCTACCAGATGGAATTCATCAGTCCGTCCCATGACTTCCGTCTGTCCGTCATGGCTATAATAAATGGTATCACTCTGCATCCAGAACCCTTCTTCTAACGGTCTGACACTGGAAAAATATACTACGTTCTGAGCTGCCTGTTCTCCAAATGCACGGAGACGTTCATCCTCATAATTCAGGATCACTGCTTCTTCAGTTGTCTGGTTCTTTGTAATGGACTCCTTTACCTGTGCATAGCAATCCATAGTTTTGTGACGATTCAAATGATCCGGGGTGATATTCAAAATGGCGGATACATTTGGATGGAAATCAATAATCGTTTCTAACTGGAAACTGCTGATTTCTGCTACCGTGATACTATCCTCTGTGGTCAGCAGTGCACGCTCTGTATAAGGAATGCCAATATTTCCTACGATAAACGCCTTTTCTCCCACCCAGTTTTCCATGATCTTACCTGTCAATGCAGTAGTCGTGGTCTTCCCGTTGGTACCAGTAATGGCCGCAATCTTTCCTTTTCCAAAATGATAGGCCAGTTCGATCTCGCTCCAGATGGGAATCCCTGCTTTCTGTAATATCTCCACAAATGGTACATCCAATGGAATCCCTGGGCTGATGACACAATACTTCACCTGTGCAGTCACCTCTTCTGACAACTCACCCAGTACAATCTCATACGGCTGTCCCACACCTGCTGCCTGCCGAATCTCTTCCGGATCACGAGCATCATTGCTGTCATACAGGATGACGGGCTCTCCCACTTGAACCAACAACTTTAATGCACCAATGCCACTTTTGCCACAACCTGCCACCAGTACTTTCTTTTCCTTTTCACTGTATCCATTGTATTCCATGTTTTTGTTCTCCATTCATTTCTCTTTTCTCCAGGTGTTTTACAGCCTGCACGCCAAAACACATATTGCGGCACAATCCCTCTCTTAAGGATATTATGCCGCAGTCTTACTCCTTATTACAGTGCCATATATGCGACCAGACAAAGAATGGCTGTCACAATTGAGAAAATCGCCACAATCTGGGTCTCGTAAAATCCACTTAATTCAAAGTGGTGATGAATAGGTGCCATTTTAAAAAACCGCTTTCCCTTAGTGGCTTTAAAATACCCCACCTGAATGATGACGGACAGCACCTCGATCAGATAAATCACACCGATGATCAAAATAAAAATGGGAAGGCGCATGACAAATGCTGCTGCTGCCACAAATCCGCCAAGTGCCAGAGAACCGGTATCCCCCATAAACACCTTGGCCGGATGGACATTGAATAATAGAAATCCCATCAGACCTCCCATGACAGCGGTACATAATGGTGCCACCTCATTCTGAAACGCAATTGCTACAATGGCAAAAAATGTAGCCACCATGACGGTCACACTGGCACACAGTCCGTCTAATCCATCGCTGAAATTCACACCATTGTCTGTACTGTCGAAGAAGCCGCTCCGAACGTCCCGTCCGCGGAATCCCTCATCAGAAAGGCGCTCTCCGCCCTCAACTCATAATCACCACGCATGCCATCTGAACGCTTCATCACAACCTTAATATAATCATCAATAAAACCCACCAGGCCAAAACCGACTGTCACAAACAAGACCGGTGCCAGACGGGGATATTTTCCGATAAAGCATATGGAGGAAACTACAATGCCAAGCAGAAAGATCACGCCGCCCATGGTAGGCGTGCCGTTTTTCTTTAAATGGCTCTGTGGACCATCTTCTCTTTCTGTCTGTCCAAACTTCAATTTCCGTAAGTATGCAATCAGGGGTTTTGCCACCAATGCACTGATGGCAAATGCAATGAACAATGCAATAATAGAATCCTGTATCATAAATAACTCCGTTCTGAACCGTTATCCTGTTCTTTTCTGTGCGTCGGTCTACCCAGACTGACTTCTATAGTATAATGCTTTTTTTCACAATAATCAATACTGTACTTCTGTTCTTTTCCTTTTTTCTATAAACTTTCTATCCCATCTGCCTGTCACCCGTCTTCTCCTGTTGTTTCTTCCGGCAGTTCTGACCGTTCTATTCCCAGATAGGGGAGTACATTTTCATAAATTTCCTTCACCACCGGTGCCGCAATGGTACCCCCATAGTAGACCCCTTCCGGTTCATCAATGGTAATCAGCGTAATGATCTGGGGATCCTCTGCCGGTGCAAAACCATAAAAAGATGCAATGTACTTGCCGGTACCTCTTGGCAGTTTTTCAGAAGTGGCCGTCTTACCGCCAATCCGATAACCTTCGATGGAGCCCTTGATGCCGCCGCCTTCTGCCACTACCTGTTCCAACACATACCGCATGGTCTCACTGGTCTGCTCGGACA
>ONWL01000231.1 GCA_900321525.1 uncultured Eubacteriales bacterium | reverse complement strand
CGATTTTGTGTCAAGTAATGGGTGACATGATCAGCTGTATCAGATATCAAATTGGAAAAACAGAGGGGTATCATGAAAAAAGAAACAAAACAGAAAAAAAATCAATTGGGATTTCATATGTGGAAATATGTGGTGTTGATTGGCTTGTTGGCAATCGTAGGTCTGGCGTCTGTTGTGACACGTAAGCTGCAGGACCGGGTGCCGCCGGTGATTTCCTGTGATACAGATATACTGACCATCAGCGTGGAAGATGATGAGGATGCATTGCTGGCAGGTGTGACTGCGATAGATGCAGTGGATGGAGATGTGTCCGATACATTGATCATTGAGCAGATTTCTCAGATCAGACCAGATAACAGTTGCTCCATTACATATGGTGCCTTTGACAACAGTGATAATGTAGCTAAGTATACCAGAACCATTCAGTATACGGATTATGTACCACCGAAATTTTCTCTCACAGGAGATTTGATTTACCAGACATGGAATATGTCCGATGCATTAAACTGTATTCATGTACGAGATTGTCTGGATGGGGACATTACTAATAAGTTAAAGTTATACTCTTATAAAGAAAACAGTTCTTCTCCATATCATACGTTAAATGTGTATGTGACCAATTCCAGTGGAGAGACGGTCAATCAGTCTTTTATGGTGGAATTGCTCAGTTTGACCGCAGATGAATATGCAAAAAGTCCCAAGCTGGCTCTGTCAGAGTATCTGATTTATCAGAAAGTAGGGGACGATGAACCGGATTGGAAAGAATATTTAGAGTCTTTACAGGTGATTATACCAGACAGCAGAGAATGGGAGGAAGTGGACAGTTTCCAGGATGTGAGAGTGACATCCAGTGTAGATTTTTCCACACCTGGCATGTATGAAGTGACCTATAATTATACAGATGAAGCAGAGCGGACTGGCAAGACCAGATTATTTGTGATTGTGGAGGAATAGGAGATGGGGTACACACAGCAAAATAATAGTACAGAAGAGACTGTTGGCGGCAGTATCCATATTAATTTGTCCATTCTTTTGAAGGATTTGCTGCGGAATCTGGTGACAGTCATTTTGATTGCGTTGATCGTTTCTGGCATTGTGTATACAGTGAAGGAAAATACGGCCAAGCCCAAATACCAGTCTTCTGCTACGCTGTTGCTTTCTACAGCAGATGGCAGTACGTCTTTAAGCGGAAATAGTTCTATGACCACCCTAGTGCAGGAAATTATGGGTAGTTCGCTGTTAAAGAAAATCGTGGCGGCAGACTTAGGGTTAGATTCCGCTACTGTTCCAGCAACGATTACCACTATTGTGCAGGATACAGTCAATGTAGTGACGGTTACTGTAACGGCCGATACACCCCGAATGTCATTTGAAGTGCTGGATTCTATTTTGAAAAATTACAGCCAGGTATCCGATTATCTGATGGATGGACTTGTACTGGAAGTATTAGAACCGGCTGCCATTCCATATCGTGCAATTGCACAGACAGGTGCCCGGGCATTATTCAAAACTGTGTTTTCTTATACATTTGTGATTTTGATGGTAGGTGTGGTGGTCTTGTCTTTGATGCGGGATACGGTAAAATCCCGGTATGACATGGAAGAGAAGGTAGATGCACCATTATTTGCTACCATTTATCGTGAAACAGGAGGAACCAGGAAAAAGAACCTGAAAGCGATTTGGAATGAAGTGAAACGGCGGATTCCGTTTTTGGGAGAGGTCAAAAAGCAAAGTATTTTGATCAATGATGTGAATACCAGTTTTTCTTTTGTAGAATCTTTTAAAAAAATCCGTACAAAATTAGAACACGAGGCACGAAAGAATGATTGCAAGATGGTTGTGATTACCAGTGTGACAGAAAATGAAGGAAAGTCTACTGTGGCGGCCAATATTGCACTGTCTCTGGCACAAAAATCAGACAAAGTATTGCTGCTGGATGCAGACTTCCGGAAACCTGCCCAGTATAAAGTATTAGAGGCAGAAAAGAAAGAACAGGGATTTGGAGATGTCCTACAGGGGAAGTGTCAGCTGGAAGATGTGATGTGCAGGTATGAGAAAGGAAATATAAAACTGAACTGTCTGTATAATTACAGGACATATCAAAATTCTGCTGAATTGTTGATGTCAGGAGAGTTTGAAAAGACATTAAACCAGCTTCGGGAAGACATGGATTACATTATCGTGGATACGTCCCCTACAGCGATGGTAGCGGATGCAGAAATTGTATCTGGATATACAGATGGTTTTCTTGTGGTTGTAAGAGAAGATTGTTCCGGAGTGGGAGAGATCAATGATACCATTGATATGTTATCCAGATATCGCAGTCATCTGCTTGGCTGTATTTACAATTTTGCCGGAAGAGGACTGGGTAGAGCAATTCAAAACAGTGATGCATATGGTTCTTATGGCAAATATGGAAAGTATGGTTCTTATGGCAGATATGGCTATGGATATGGGTATGGAAACCAGACGAAGACCCAGGAAAGTAATGCAAATAAGACAGAGGTATCTCAAAAGTCTGAACGTGATTTGACCAAACAGAACAGTGGAAAGGAGGATTGAAATGAGCGATTATGAAAATGCAGAGCAGGCTGCAAATGGATCTGTAACAGATGTCAATTTAAAGACAATCATGGATTTCATATGGAAGAGCTTGTTGAAATTCTGGTGGCTTCCACTGGAACTGGCGTTGATTTTTGGCGCTTTTTATTGGATGAAAGGACATCGAAGCTACCATCCGATTTACCAGACATCTGCCATTTATATGGTAGAGTCTAAGACGGAAGAGTATTCCAGTGTGTATCGAAATGCCACCACTACCACACAGGTGGTCAACTCCTTTTCTTATATTTTAAATAGTACATCATTGAGAAATCTGGTACTGGATGATTTGGGAGAATATTATAAACCGGTCAGCGTCAGCGCCAGCGCATTGGGAAGTACCAATATGATGACGCTAAATGCCAGTGGAAGTGATCCGGTGGCAGTATACCAGACGCTGAATTCCATGGTAGAACATTTTCCAGAGGCAGCAGAACGAATTGTAGGTGCGGTTTCTTTTAAAGTAGTTGACTTGCCGGTGATTCCTACAGAGCCTTCCAACCATTCTACAGAAATGG
>ONWL01000075.1 GCA_900321525.1 uncultured Eubacteriales bacterium | reverse complement strand
CACAAAAAAAACAGCAGTTCACAAGAACTGCCGTTTCCTTTCTGTTTATGATGATTGTCTGAGTGGTTTCATAGAAATCCGTCCATCACAAAAGAGGGCAAAATACCCTCCTTCACCAAAATGGATTCCTTCTGACATGTGTCACGTTCAAAGCAATCTTTCTTTACAGGCGGCAGCTGTGTGATCTATTCTGTTGTGTTCATTATTTCTGATTCTAATCATTGTGTTCAAATAAATCATTACAGCTACCTCCTCGTATAATAAGTTTGTAGCCAAGAGAAATCGGTTACAAACTTTTCTTTTTGAGTATAGATGCGTGGACATTCTAATCTGTCAAGAGGGTTCTCCTCCATCGAGTGCTGGTAGTCCATCTCCCATCTATACGGTTAACAGTTACATTGCGATATGGTGTCCCAAATGCTATAATGATTCCTTAGTGAATCCAGGCTGTGGTCACTTCTGTGCACCTCCTGCGGAGCTTATGCTACTGCCAAGAAAGCTTGAAGCCCGGACAATACACTGAGATCTACTACACAAATGCTGCACCCCGGTTTTAAGAGTCTCCAGCAGGACGTTTCTATCGGGCAATGCCGATAACGCGAGGTTTAGACTGGTGTATTGGTTTGGGATAAGCCATGTCCTCTATTTCACACCCACCCTATGTCGAGAGGAGGTGATTAACCGTGAAGAAAACCGATTACCTGTCAACGCTGTTTGTCGGCATTGATATAGGATCCCGTACAAACGTTGTTTCCGCCATTGACTTCAATCAGGAATATCTTATCCGTATGAAGCCTGTTCCCAATGCCAAGGAAGGGGCTGAGACCTTGGAGTCCCTTCTTGTGGATGTTCTTTCAGCCCACCACGAATTCAATCATGTCATCATCGGGCTGGAGTCCACCGGATTCTACGGCGTCCATATCGCTAATTATCTTTCGGCCAGCGACAAACTGTCTCCATTCGGGACAGAGGTCTACTGTCTCAATCCGAAGGAAGTTGCCAAGTACAAGGAATCATTCAATTCCCTTGATAAGAACGATGGCATAGATTCCTTTGTTATAGCCGACTTTGCAAGAGTTGGCCGCATCAGTATAAAGCCCTGGCGCGGAGCCCAATATCTAGCATTGCAGAGGCTTACGAGGCATCGTCTGCACATCGCTGAATGTATTGCACGAGAGAAGACCTACGTGCTTAATAACATCTTCCTCAAATTCAGCGAGTTCTCCATGATGCAGAAGGAAGATCATCCCTTCAGCAACAAGTATGGTGTAGCCGCAGAAGCCGTTCTGGAACAGTATGTAACCAATGATGACATCATCGAAGCTTCCATTGCGGATCTGGTCGAACTGATCGAATCCAAAAGCCGTGGACGTATCACTGATCCAGAAGAAACTGCAAAGCTTTTACAAGCTGCCGCAAAAGGTTCCTACCGTTTGGACAAGGTCGTTGCCGAACCGATCACGCTTTCTATCAGTAGTTCTTTCAACTGTATCAGAGCCTTCGAGAAAGAGCTTAAAGCGATCGAAAAGGCGATAGAGCAGACCGTTCAAGGGCTGAACCCTACGGAGTACCAGGTGCTCAAATCAATTCCTGGTATAGGCCATGTATATGCTGCCGGCATACTTGCCGAAATTGGTACTATCAAAGCTTTCCCTAATAACGACGCCCTTGCGAAATACTGTGGCATCGTTTGGAAAGAGAACCAGTCAGGCAACTTCCGTGCAGAAGATACCAAGATGAGCAAAGCTGGAAACCGTTATCTGCGTTACTATGTCATAGAAGCCACCGGAAGTGTTATAAACCACTGTCCGGAATTCAAGGCTTTTTATAACAAAAAGTTTGCTGAGACTACAAAACATCAGCATAAAAGAGCACTCGCGTTGACCTCCCGTAAATTTTTACGTATGCTTTTTGGTCTGCTGGACAAAAGCCAACTCTACTCTCCGGAAAAGAGTAGGTAATCAATACTGATTTCCGAACTTATGTTCGCTAATCTATGGCGTACATAGGTCTATTAAAGTTACCCTTTTCTACCAAAATCTTTTTCAAATAGTTCTTGACATATCACCAAATTGCTTTCTTTCTCATTTATTATGTTTGACAGAACCCAAAACCTGTTCCAGTTTCAAATCTCTGCAAATCTTTTTCTACTATATCTACTTTTCCAACTTCTGTCAATACATTTTTTGAATTTTGGGTTACGAGTCAGACACAATGCCCGGAACCATCCCTTCCATCTATTATTCATACACCCCAAATTCATATCCTCTGGCTCTCGCTTCATCGATGAACTGTCCTAACACCTGTGTATTGGTGGCTGATACTGCATGCAGCAGGTAAATGGCACCCGGATGCAGCTGATTGATCATAGAATCCAGAGATGCAGCCGGATCAGGCTGCTCGGTGATGACCCAGTCACGATGGGCAAAACTCCAGAATACCGGACGGTAACCCAGATTGTGCAACAGTGCCAGAGACTGCTCACTGAAAATACCAGATGGATAGCGGAACAGATTCATGGTATAACCAAACTGCTCCTGTATCAGATTGTGCAGTGTCATAATGTCATTGGTCTCTCCATCCACGCCAAAAGACGGCATGCCTGCTGCCGGATGGGCGCAGGTATGATTTCCAATAATATGCCCCTCATTGATCATGCGCTGTACCAGTTCCGGATGCTCGGATACAAACTGTTTGGTCACGAAGAAGACAACTTTTACCCCTTTTTCTGCCAACGTATCCAAAATCACTGGTGTATAACCTGCTTCATATCCTTCATCCATGGTCAGATAGATGGTCTGTGCCCCCGGATTCTCAACAATAAAATCCGCACCATATTTGTTGCCATATATATGCTGCAAATACAGACAACCATTTGGACGATTGGAAGCATCTCTGTCATCTGTGCTATAACCGGAGTTCATGGAATCGTTTGGCAATGCAGATAAATCAAATGTGCCAATGGAATATGGCTGTAATGCCACTGCCGTAGTGCCAGACACTGCCGGTACAGATGCTTCCGGAAGCTGGGCTTCTGACATAGTTTCCTCCGGTTGTTTTCCCTGAACAGGCTGTCCGTCTTCTTCCACTGCCATCACTGTCTCAGATACTACTGATTCTAGTTCCTCTGTGCTGTCTACTGTACCATCTACCGCTCCAACTTCTTCTGTCTCCTCTTCTGTAGCAGATACTGTATCTGATGCAGATGTCTCAACTGCCACTGCCTCTGGGCCTGTGACCTTACGCTTTCCTTCCAGGCTGACTGACTTCACCGGCAGTGAGCCTGTACTGGTATAGTAAACTTCTCCATCGTATTCTACAATGCTCCATGCAGAACCATATGCCACCCAGTCGATGGCCTGACCTGCCGGTAATTCTACCGCTACAGTGCCTTCATTGGATGGAGACACCCGCAATTTGGAATCTTTTTCCAGATTCACCACCTGATCGATCAACACATATTCTGCTTTTACATCCTCATGAATGACAATTTCATTTCCACTGGCAGATTCTTCCACATTGCCCTTTTTCCCACATCCGATCATTGTCATGGCTGCCAAAAGTACAGCCAGTAATACTACACCTGTTCTTTTTAACATCATCTTCCCCTTTTCTGCGTTCCCTTTGAACACGTTTTCCTACTGTGCATCCATGCCATTTCCCCAATATTTTTCTGTTTCCATGGCATTTCTGCCTGTCTGCAATCATACCACAACTTTTTTCCAGTCTCAAGTCAAAAATCAGGAATCAAACACCCTTCGTATAAAATCCGTCTTTTTTGCACATGATTAACTGTACAATGCTTGCAACTATTCAGAAGATGGAGGATGTCAATATGGCAGCATATAAAGTAGAAATCTGCGGTGTGAATACAGCAAAGCTACCACTGATCAAAAACGAAGAAAAGGAAGCACTGTTCGCACGGATTTTAGAGGGAGATACACAGGCAAGGGAAGATTACATCAAAGGAAATCTGCGGCTGGTACTCAGCATCATCCAGCGTTTTAGTGGCAATGGAGAAAATGTGGATGACCTGTTTCAAATCGGCTGTATTGGCTTGATCAAAGCCATTGACAACTTTGATGTGACACAAAATGTGCGTTTTTCCACCTATGCCGTTCCCATGATCGTAGGGGAAATTCGACGTTATCTGCGAGACAACAATTCCATCCGTGTATCCCGATCCCTTCGGGATACTGCTTACAAAGCACTTTGTGCCAAAGAAAAACTGACCAGACAAATTTCCAGAGAACCCACTGTCATGGAAATTGCGGAAGAAATCGGTATGAGCAAAGAGGAAGTGGTCTTTGCCCTGGATGCCATACAAAATCCGGTGAGCCTGTATGAACCGGTATTCAACGATGGGGGAGATACATTATATGTCATGGATCAAATCAGTGATAAGAAATGTGGAGAAGAACACTGGATTCAGGACATTGCGCTAAATGATGCTTTAAATCGTCTGCCAGGACGGGAACGAGGCATCATCGAAATGCGCTTTTTTGAGGGGAAAACACAAATGGAAGTGGCAAAAGAAGTGGGAATTTCCCAGGCACAGGTCAGCCGACTGGAAAAAGGCGCACTGAAAACAATGCGCCATTACCTGAGTGAAACACCCATGTGCTCCTGATCTTTACTGTGATTTCTGTTCCAACACACTTTCATATAAAGTGCACACAGTCTTTGCAAATACTTCCATAGAAAATTTCTGCACAGAACTTCTGGCCCGCTGTCTTCGTTCTTCCACAGACAGGGCCAGTAACTGTGTCAGTCCCTGTTCAAACTGTTCCAGTGTTTCATACTGGAAACCATTCTCTCCTTCTATGATCACATCATCCAGACATTCATCCTTGCGACACAGTGCAGGCAGTCCATTGGCAAGTGCCTCAATATACGTCAATCCCTGCGTCTCGCTGGTAGACGCACTGGTGAAAATATCTCCCGTCTGGTAATATTCCTGTACCACATCCGGGGAAACCATACCGGTAAACCGGATATAATCTGCCTTTGGGCTTTTCTGTACCAGTTTCTGTATGTCCTCCAAAAGTGGACCGCCCCCCACCAAAAGCAGATACAAACTTTCACCTAAAGCCTGTTCTGTATAGGAAATCAGTTCCGGCACATTTTTCTCCTTTGCCATCCGCCCAACAAATGCCAGCACGGTGGCATCCTCTGGAATCCCATAGGACTGCCTGATTTCTGCTCTCCGGTTTTCTGCAATTTGCTGTTCATACCGCCTGGTATCGATTCCACTTGGAATAGTATACACCGGGCACTTGACTCCATATTCCTTTAACATATCTGTCACTTTTTCCGTAGGCGCAATCACCCCGTCTACCTTTGCCATCAAAAGCCGGGTCATACGACGCACCATCATTTTCCCCAATTTGGCACTGGGAGAAAAGTAATGGGTATAATCTTCATACACCGTATGATACGTATGCACCACCGGCACATTTCCCAGTTTTGCTACCACACGCTCTGCCAACAAAAAAGAACTGAATTCACACTGGGTATGGATCACATCAGGATGCCAGTCTGCAATCTGCTGAATCATCTTTCGGTCATATTTTTTCAGCACTCTTGCCTGTGGGTAAATACGGTTTACAGAAAAAGAACGAAAGAAATATACCCCCTGATTCTCTTCCTGTTCCAAATCTGCCGCCTGCCCTTTCCGCTGTTCTAACGTCAACACTCGTACATCATGTCCCATCTCCATCAGTTTCTTCCGCAGGTTCAATACGGAACGTACCACTCCGTTTATTGTAGGATAATACCAGTCACTTGTAATCAATATCCTCATAGTCCCTCATCCTTTTTGTGCTTCTATTTTTTCTACCAATTCCATCAGATAGGTCCAATATTCCATCTTTTCTTCCAATCGCGCTTCTGTTGCTTCTTTTTCCTGCATCAGTTGTCCCAGCTTCACAAAGTCAGATGCATTGGCACCAATCTGCTGTTCGATTTCTGTCAGTCTTTCTTCTAAGCCCGAAATAGTTTCTTCTATAGTCTCATAATCCTTCTGCTCCTTGTAGGACAGCTTCAGTTTCTTTTGATGGGTTCTGGACTGTTTTGCCTTTGGCGCCCGTTCTTCTACATTTTTCGATGTATTTTTCAACGTCACAGAAACGCCACCATCCGACAACCGTCCAGCTGCCCTGGCCTTTTCATAATAATCTGTCCAGCCACCTTCATACTGATGAACTACGCCCTCTCCTTCTACAGCAAAGATCCGACTGACCACTCTGTCTAAAAAATACCGGTCATGGGACACGGTCACTACGATTCCGGCAAAATGTGCCAGATAATCTTCCAAAATGGATAAAGTCTGTATGTCCAGATCATTGGTAGGCTCATCCAAGAGCAACACATTGGGTGCTTCCATCAGTACCCGAAGCAGATTTAATCGCCGCTTCTCTCCACCGGACAGTTTCCCGATCAGGCTATACTGCTTCTCTCCTGGAAACAGAAAACGCTCCAGCATCTGGGAGGCAGACACCAACCCGTCTTCTGTCCGCACATATTCTGCCGTATCCCGAATATAGTCAATGACCCGTTTTTCAGGGTCCATGTATGCCAGTTCTCCTTTTTGAGCCGTATCCTGAATCTCTTGGGCATAGTAACCAATCTGCACCGTCTGCCCTACTGTAATACTGCCAGAATCTAGCTGTTCTAATCCGGCAATCATCCGAAGGAGGGTGGTTTTACCGCTGCCATTGTCCCCCACGATGCCGATTCGGTCAGTCTTCAAAAATGTGTAGGTAAACTCCGTAATCAAAGGCTTGTCATAAGATTTGGAAATTTCATTCAGTTCTATAGTCGTTCGACCCAGACGGGAGGAGATGGACTGTATCTCCACCTTCTGTTCTTCCTCTAGTCCTTTCTGGTTTTTCAGCTCCTCATATCGTTCCAGTCTTGCTTTCTGCTTGGTAGATCTGGCTCTGGCTCCACGTTTGACCCACTCTAATTCTGTTCGCAGGATACTCTGCCTCTTCCGCTCTGTGGCCTGTGTCATCTCCTCTCGTTCTGCCTTCAATTCCAGATAGCCTTCATAGTTGGTCTTATAACCAT
>ONWL01000207.1 GCA_900321525.1 uncultured Eubacteriales bacterium | reverse complement strand
GACTTCGAATGCATTAAATTATTGAAGTAGGACAAAGAGAAAAGACATTTGAGAAAGGACGTTTCCCAAATGCCTTTTTTCGTAACAGAAAAAGTCTGTCACCCAAAAAGTGCTCCGCACAGGATGCGACCTTGCGCAAGGAGAAAAAGTTGCGGATGCAGAATTCTTTTACGCCAGGCAGATCCAGGGAGTAGAAGAGGATTAAGCCTCGTCTTCGTTGCCAATGCGACCAAAATAGCTGATCATATACAGGCCGGCAATTCCCACTACTGCATAAATGATTCTGGTGAGCAGTGTCATATCTCCAAACAGAAATGACACCAGGTCGAAGCGGAAGAAACCAATCAATCCCCAGTTGATGGCACCAATGATGCCAATGACCAGTAATGTATAGTCTAATCCTTTCATAATAACCTCCAATCTGTTGTGAAAGACAACCATATCGTTACTTCCATCAGTATGTCCAAAAAAAATTCATTTTATTCTTTTCATTTGAGAGGAAAAAGATTATAATAAAAAAGTGGCAACTGTGGAGAGACTGCGCAGTTGCAGAAAGGGATGATGAAAGGGCGTAATCATGGCGAAAACTTCAGGGAATAAAGGGCGAAACCGTAAGGTGGTTTCGTATCAAAAGAAGAAAAAAAGGAAGTTTGACTGGTTTTTTCTGGTCTTTGCAGCAATCCTTGTATATTTGGTGGTACAGGTGATGCATTTTGCAGACAATGATGACATTGCCCTTTTTGAGGTGAAGACCAGTGAAAAAATCAGTACAAACAGATATTATAGTGGTTTGATCACCAGAGAAGAGTATGTTTATACGGCAGATCATGCAGGATATATTAATTTTTATGTGACAAACGGACGAAAGGCATCGGCAGGAGCCACCATATATACATTAGATGAAACCGGTAATTTTTCCCAGCTGCTGATTGCGGCATCCAACGATGGAACCGATTTGGCCAGAGACAGTCTGCTTCGTTTGAAAGATAAGATGGTAGAGTTCAGTACGGAATTTCAGCCGATAGATTTTAAAGATGTATATACGGTGAAAAATACCATTGTCGTATCAGTATTAGATGCGCTGAATGAAGAAGCATTGCAACAACTGGCAGATTCTGCCTCTCAGGATGCCTTTTTCAAAGTGTCTACAGATCAAAGCGGCTTTGTTTTGTATCAGTCTGATCAATATGATGGTGCCGACAATGATACGTTGCAGGTGTCGGATCTGATACAGCATGTGGCAGAGACGAAGATTACACAGGCAGGTTCTTATGTGGAACAGGATGCTTTTGTCTATAAGTTGGTGAAGGATGACCAGTTCAGCGTTCATTTTCTGCTTAGTGAAGATGAGATGAATCGGTTTGGCAAGAATCTTAGCTACACAGAGGGTACCAGACAGTCCGTTTACTTTGAGCAGTTAGAACAGACCTTGCAAGGTAAGATGTATTTGGAGTTGTTAGGAGACGGTACGGTATGTGCCAGGATTGATTTTACTTCTATGGGTTCCAATTTTTTGAATAATCGTTTTGTGGAGTTTGAACTGGTAGATGAGAATATGATCGGTCTGAAGATTCCTTCTTCCGCTGTGACGGAGAAACAGTTCTTTATGGTGCCGGCAGCGTATCAGTCAGTCAACAACAGCGGACGGGTGGTGTTTTTTAAAGAAGCAGTGGACAGTGAAGGAAATCCAAGTGTGCAGAATGTGATTGTACAAATCTACGGTGTGGTCACAGAGGATACACCGTCAGAGGATGGAAGTGCCCAAGCAGTGGATAAATGGTATTACATTGATGCAGAAAGCTTGCAGTTAGGAGATGTGCTCCGGTCACCGGATGGAGGGGAAACTTATACCATTTCCAATCAGGTGACATTACCGGGGGTTTATCTGGCCAATCAGGGATATGCAGAGTTTCGACAGATTTCGATATTGGGGGAAACATCTGATCACAATTATCAGATTGTGGAAAAGGGGGTTCGGTACGGAATTTCACCGTTTGATTATATCGTCGTAGATGCGGCATCGGTGGAAGAGTATCAGGTGCTGTATTATTGATAACAGCACCCCATTTTACGCTCATGGACACTGACTTATGTAAGATTACAGATTGCAGTGCAGCAAGGGGCTTTGGCAATCTTACAGGAATTTTCACTTTTTTGTTGACAGAATGGCCCTTTACAAAGCATAATAGAACCATAACATCGTACCAAAAGAAGATTAGATAAAATGGAGGACATATTTTATGGAAATTATGGATCGCATACTTTCTTCTATGAAGATGATTCCAGATGATGAAAATTTAGATTCAGAGTTAGAGGATGAGGAAGATGTAGAAGAAGAGACAGCGGGTAGTTTCTTCCGAAATTCCGAACCAAAGGAGAAAAAGTCTCTTTTTAAGAGATCAAAAGTAGAAGAAACAGAAGTAGAAATACCGGATGAATCGGCAACAGTTGTAAAAAAACAGGCAGTAAGGAGTGCAAGAGTTATGGCAGTAAAAACAGGTGGAAGTAAGCAGTCAGAGGTTCGTATGATCATTCCAAAGTCCTATGAGGATTCCAATGAAATCGCAGACTTTTTGATTGATGGTAAGACTGTTGTGTTAAATTTAGAAGAGATGAATGTAGAACTAGGACAGAGAATCATTGACTTTACAGTAGGTGCATGCTATACCATGGGCGGTAATTTACAGAAGATTTCCAAGAAGATTTTCATTGCCACACCCAGTACCGTGGAGTTGTCTGGGGATTTTACCGATCTGCTCAGCGAAACCATTGATCTATCTTCTTTGAATTTAGGCTGATATGAACAAAGAAGAACAGTTATTTTGTAGAAGATTACAGGAACTTGCAGATATAAGTGACCGGCGTAATATTCCTACATACAGTGATTTTTTGAATCTGAATGAACAGAGTCTGTTCTGGCAGATGCAGCAGGAACTCTTTTTTGTAGATGTGACATTAGAGGGACTGCATCCTATGGCAGAGCGCAAAATCGCATGTTTTCGACCAAAGGGAGCTGGAGCAGATGCACCGGCTCCCTTGTCAGTGGTAGAGATTACACCAGTCAATCGGAAGTTTGCAGAGGAACTGACCCATCGGGATTATCTGGGCACTCTCATTGGACTGGGAATTGACCGGAAGAAGTTAGGCGATATTTTTATTAGTGAACAGACCGCTTATGCAATCTGTATGGATTCTCTGGCATCCTATATTTGTGACAATCTGACCAGAGTCCGTCACACCAATGTATCCTGCCGGGTCGTATCCCTGGAAGCCATTCAGGTGGAACAGAATCGAAAGCAGGTATCCGGTACAGTGGCATCTTTCCGCATCGATGTATTAACTGCACTGGCATTTCGGTTGTCCAGGGGCAAGGCAGCAGATGCCATTTCTGCTGAGAAGGTATTTGTCAGGCAGAAAAAAAAAAAAAAAAGGGACGGTATGGAGCGGAACTGGAAGTATATTAGAAAGAGGTAAGGCATGAGTAGAAGAATTACAGTTTCCAATGGGGAAACACCGATTTATGATATTGTACTGGAAACATCCTTTGATGGGTTGGCAGAGGAAGTGGAAAAAATCAGCAGTTCCACAGGTCACAAAATTTGTGTGGTGGCAGATTCTACTGTGGCGGAATTGTATCTGGAGGCAGTAAAGAGTGCATTACAGGGGTGCGGCAGTCAGGTGATTTCCTTTGTATTTCCTGCAGGAGAAGAATACAAAAATCTGAATGTAGTGCGGGATCTGTATGAGCAGCTGATTCTGGCACAGTTTGACAGAAAAGACTTACTGGTGGCACTGGGTGGTGGCGTGACAGGGGATCTGACCGGATTTGCGGCGGCCACTTATCTGCGTGGCATTGATTTCATCCAGATTCCTACCACACTGTTGGCACAGGTAGACAGCAGTGTAGGCGGTAAGACCGGTGTAGACTTTGACCAGTACAAAAACATGGTAGGCGCATTCCACATGCCAAAACTGGTTTATATGAACCTGAGCGTTTTGCGTACATTGCCGGAACGCATTTACCGGTCCGGTCTGGGAGAAGTGATCAAGTATGGCTTTATCACAGATGCACCATTTTATGAGTGGTTAGAGGCAAACAGACAGGCGGTTCTGGACAAAGAGCCGGAAGCATTGGAATATATGGTATACCGTAGCTGTGAGAACAAGCGTGTGGTAGTAGAGGAAGACCCGACCGAAAAGGGCAGAAGAGCCTTGTTGAATTTCGGGCATACCCTTGGACACGCCATTGAGAAACAGATGGACTTTGCCCTGTACCACGGAGAATGTGTGGCACTGGGGATGGCAGCGGCGCTGTGGATTTCTCAGGAAAAGGGATACATTTCTGCTGAAACAGTAGAGGAAGGTATAAGACTCATTCAAAGCTTCCATCTGCCGGTTTCCATGGCAGAAGTACGGGAAACAGACCAGCTTGCCAGAGAGGCAGCAGATGGTTTGGACAGAGCGCAGGTGTTGCAGGCAACGAAAAATGATAAAAAGATGGATGCCGGAGCCATCCGCTTTATCCTGCTGGCACAAGTGGGAGATGCCGTGATCGACAAGACAGTGACCATGGAAGAGATGGCAGCAGGTTTACAGGCAATTGGTCTGTAAAGTGCACATGAAAATTTCTGGTGTGCAGGCTGGTGTCTGTAAAAAAGTTTCGTAATGACCTGATTGATGTAAGGAAAAGAGGAGTATGATGAAGAAGGGAAAGTGGCTGGTGTTGGTTGTGGGCATATTGATTCTGACTGCATTGGATCAGCTGACCAAGCATCTGGCAGTGTTCTATTTGAAGGGAAAGGAATCTGTTTCTATAATCAAAAATGTATTTGAACTCACATATGTGGAAAACAGAGGTGCGGCCTTTGGGATTTTACAAAACCACCGGGAATTTTTTCTGATCCTCACCGCAGTGGCACTGATTGCAATGGCATGGGTTTACTGGAAAATACCGGCAAAGAAGAAATATACACCTTTATCAGTGATCCTGCTTGTGTTGATGGCAGGAGCCATCGGAAATATGATCGACAGAGGATTACAGGGGTATGTGGTAGACTTTTTCTATTTCAAGCTGATCGATTTCCCCGTGTTCAATGTGGCGGATATTTATGTGACCGTATCCTGCTTTGTGGCAGTGATTTTGCTGCTCTTTGCATACAAGGAAACAGATTTCGAGGAGATATTTTCTAAAGAGATGTAATTTACGAATAGGCAATTGCGAAACTATGATACCGAACGCCTTTCATCAAAATTTTTATTTGAAAAACACGTTCTCACTTCGGTTGCATGCAACGGTACTAATATTTTTATCGCCTACTGCTCAAAAAATAAAGTACCGGCATTCCACAGAGTTTTTCAAATGAAAAAATTTCTGATGTGCAGGCTGTCTTATGATTGTATCACAGAGTTTCACAATAGCCTATAATTTACGAAATCTGAAAGGGAGTAAAGAAAAGTGGAAGAAACACAACTTCAGGAATTACAGTTT
>ONWL01000077.1 GCA_900321525.1 uncultured Eubacteriales bacterium | reverse complement strand
AAACGGAGTCGCAAACACCCCAGACATGCCGTATGCAAACACACTCAACAGCAAAAATCCCAGCAAAAGCAGTACATTTGCCTTTTCATTCATCACATCTACAATGGAGGCAATAGACTGTGTAGATGCTCCAAACACCAATACACCCACAATCTGCTGCTTTCCATTCCCATCCTGATCAGAAATGGTAATGGGCAATGCAAAACTCATATAATGGCGATCAGATGCCTCTACTATACTGCTGTTACCTGTCATACAGCGAAAAACCTCATCAGAAACACAGGTTCTGTCTTCATACAAAGAAGCCGTATCCAATACAATCCCATAACTCTCATTTACCACAAAAATACGACCACTGTACACATCTGCCATCTGGTTAATCTCTGCCAGCAAAATAGAATCCATCTGTCCATCCAAAAAAGCGGTATTGCCACACTGATTTGCCATATTCTGAGCCGTATATTTCATTTTTTCCTTCTGGTCACTGATCAATTGGGTTCTGTATATGTCCAACATAAACCATTTCAGAAACATACAAGGGAAAAAACCAATGAGCAAAATCAATACCAACAGATTCAATCGGAAATTCCGCACTATTTCCCAAAATCTGCGCTTAACCTTTGAAATAATAACCTACTCCCCACTTGGTATATACATACTTTGGATCGCTGGGATTTTTCTCAATCTTTTCACGCAAGCGTCTGATATGTACGTCTACGGTGCGGACATCACCTGGATACTCGTATCCCCATACAATATTCAGCAGATTTTCCCGGCTGTACACTTTATTGGGATTAGAAGCCAACAGTTCCAAAAGATCAAATTCTTTTGCTGTGACATTGACCTCTTTGCCCTCAATGAATACCCGGCGGCTTTCACAATCCAGAGAAAGACTGCCGCTTACCACTTTCTGTGTCTGCTCCGGTTCTTTTACAATCACCTTTGCCTGATTGTTTCTACGAATGATGGCTTTGATACGTGCCTTTACCTCTACAATATTGAATGGTTTGGTGATATAGTCATCTGCCCCATATTCGAAGCCTAAAATTTTATCCATATCCTCCCCTTTTGCAGTGAGCATCAAAATGGGCATATTAGAAAATTCCCGAATTTGCTGGCATACCTGCATGCCGTCTAACTTGGGCAGCATCAAATCCAGCAAAACAGCATCATACTCTGTCTTCCTGGCATACTCTACTGCTTCTTCCCCATCATAGGCACAATCCACCTCGTACTGCTCCTGTATCAAAGCAAAACGTAGTCCTTTTACAATCATCTTCTCATCATCCACAATTAAAATCTTTGCCATGCACCCTCACTTCCACCTGTCCTTTCCTAAAGGTCTACACTGTAATCTGCAGCTTAATCTGTTCAAACAATGCATTCTTAATACCGGAAACCTGCATGATCTCTTCAATCGAAGAAAATTCTCCCACAGTCTCCCGATACTGTAAAATCGCTTCTGCCCTTGCCTCTCCAATACCAGGCAGTTCCATCAGCTGTGCTTTGGTGGCGGTATTCAGATTGATCTTTCCATCCGCAGATTCTTCCGAAGCGTCTGTCCCCGAAAATCCCCTTACGTCAGAAGACCTCTCTTCTCCTATGACCGGAATGTAAATCTGACTGCCGTCTGTCAAAGTTGCTGCCAGATTTACAGCGCTGGCATCGGCCTCTTCTAACAAGCCTCCTGCTGCCTCCACTGCCATATAAATCCGGCCGTCTATTGGCAATTCATATACCCCCGGTGCATACACTGCCCCGCAAACATAGACCCAGCAAGTCTGTGGAACCGAATCTGACACAGTCTGCACTGCCTGTTCTTCTGTCAAAGTTCCACTAACCTGTTCTGTCGCCTTTGTATCAGCAGACAATGTTTCTTCCAACCGTCCCTGTGTCCACTGCACAGAATGCATACCATCTTTGCCGGACAAATACAACCAGCCGGTCACACAGATGACCAGCACTAGCACACTATATCCAACGATTTTCTTTCTGTTCTCCACGTTCATCTTTCCTGCCTTTCCGGCAGCGATGAAAAATGTCTGCATTCCTATTTTAACCAATCTATCTGCATCTGACAAGGGATTCTTTTATAGTTTTTTATTTTTCTACTCCCACTTAAAGAGAATAATCCCGGCAATGGCCACTGCTGCGCCAAGAAGCTTACGCCATTCAAACCCTGCTTTTTCCACGCCAAACAGACCACACACTTCAATCAGATATGCCGCAATGATCTGTGCAGTTACGATCAACATGGCCGCCTGCGCCGGACCAAGCTTCCCCATGGACTGAACCACCGTAATGGTAATAAACGCCCCCAAGACACCGCCAAGCAGCAAATACCATGGACGAATCTGCCACAGATGGTCGATTGGCGTGCGCTCTGAAATCATCCAAGCCGCCACACAGATGCCAAATGCTGTCAACTGCACAAAAGCAGAACACAGCCATAGGCCGCTCTGCCTGGTAGCCTCTGTATTGAATACTCCCTGCACGCTCATCAAAATACCGGAACTCAATGCTACTATGATACCCCACATAAAAATAAACCTCCCACAGAATCTTTCCTGAATTTCTTTTAGGATGTCCTGTGAAAGGTTTTTTATGCATGTACTTATTGTACAGACTCTGTATGATGATGAGATCTGTGTCTTCTGCGATCCTTGTTCCATGCTTTTTTGTGTGCAATGGTTTCCCATACAATCAGTCCAATGACCACTGGAATGAAAATTAAACACAAAAGCACAATACGAGTAACTCCAGCCTGCACATAATTTGAAATAAAATACTGGATAAACGCAGTATCAATGGTCAGACGTTCCTGTACTTTACTAAAATACAATATACCAGTCGGCACCAAAATATTGATCATTGCAGATAGTATGGCATAAATAACAAATTTTGCACCATGGTACTTTCTCTGACAACTACTAAACAACAAAAACAACAAAAATATACACAACACTGTTCCGCCAAGTAATGCAAATGCAGCATAGCGGTCAATGGTTTGAAATAAATAGCCAAAATTTTCCAGATATGGAAATGCAATTCCATCACGATAATACCCTGTCACTGTTTCTGCCAGTTCCTCTGCATTGTTCAAATTTGCGGTACTACGTTCAAACCCTCGGTCATCCATATACAACAAAATATTGTCATAGATATCCTGTCGAAATGCTTCTACATCAATTTCATACTCATTTCCTTCCAGCATGGCATCAGCATAAGCAGTTGCCTGTTCATTGATCCGCTCTAAATTCAATGCATTTCCATACAATTCTTCCTCTGTAATGCCCACCGTATATGTCACACGATGGCTGGTTTCCATTATAAATTCCTGTACCTTCTCTGCGTAAACTTCCCTGGAAAAAATGTCTAGTATCACCCCTTTATTGACAAAGCTCAGTTCCAGCATGCCAAGGAGCAGCATCACAGTAAATACCAGTGCCAGCAAAAAAGACAGCAAATATCGAACTGCCACTTTTGCGATTCGGACTTTGCTCATTTTTACAACTTTTCCCATTCTGTATCTCTCCAATCTTTTTTCTCTGTTTCTTTCAAAAACCTTTTCCAGTCTCCACTACGAAACAGGAATCCGCATTCCTCTTCCACCGTGTTTCTCACTCTCTCACAGGACGGCCGGATACATAATCACAATATAACACATACCGCTCTGTTTTCTTTCCTACAGTATCTGCAAAAGGATAACAGGTAAAGAAGACCAGATTCTCATAATCTTTGTCAAATCCCAGCAGTTCTGTATCTTCTGCTGAAATGATCTGAATATCTCTCACCCGATAGACATAATTCTCATAGCTTGTCATAATGGTAAACTCATCCCCCACTTGGGCATACTGAAGTGCACTGAAATCTAACTGTCTATGCCCGCAAATGACAACCGTACCTCCAAACCCTGGCATACGGCTGCCATTTTCTGTGGCAACACCTTTTTCCAGGGTTTCATCAGTGGCACTTTTATACAAATCTACATCCAGACCGATTCGTTCGCAAATCACACATCCCATTAACGTTCCATTAATCGGATAAGAAATACTCTCATATGGAATATAGTCCAATACAGGTTCAGAAGAAGTATCTGCCACTGTAACATCGCTCTCTGACTCCTGTCCCACTGCAACTTCCTCATCATTCTTTTCTTTTGATTCTTCCTCAGTCTCTGCCACAAGTGTTGTGGAGGACTTCCGCTTTTCTGCTTCTGCCCGATCAAAAGTGGACAATTCAGAAATATCTCTGGCATTAGATGGATTTGTGGCAATCACCAGCTTGGACAAAGCCATGGCAGTGCTGATGACATCCTTTCCCATAAAAAGGATACAGCCATAGGTTAACACAGAAAAAGACACTGGCAATAAAATGTATGCCAATGTCTTTCTGATGTTACGTGAAATACGCAAATTAAGCGCGACGCTTTCTGGAACCAAATACAACAACTGCACTACCTGCAACAGCTACTGCCAATACTGCCAGAGCAATGATCATGTTGTTGGAATCATAACCAGTATATGTAGCAGTTCTGGATAAGAATGCTGCATAAGTGTAAGTAGAACCATCTGCATTGGTGATGGTCTTTGTAATGCTAACCGGCCCACGATAAGTATAATTTAACTTTAAACTAGGATCAATTGCCATAATCTCAGTCAATCTGCCGATGTAACTCATATACTCATCATATGGCAACTCACCAAACCAACGAGCCTGTGCCTTCTCTGCGGATATAGTCATATCAGCAATCAGAGACTTGATCTTTGCAACTAACTCAGGAGTCAAAGGAGTATCATACTGCATGAAATATTCTTCTGCCTGATTGTAATACTCAGCCGGTAACTTCACTGTCTCGCCATTCACGGTGTACTCAATTGCTGCCAAAGCATCTAATACTTCCTGCTCTAACGCAGATACACCTGGTGCTGCACTTGCGGAAATTGCCATAGACATGGCTGCAACAAGTGCCAAAAGAACTGCAACAACTCTTTTCATTTTTAGTACCTCCACTAAACCTTTTATTTACTTTCGCCTTTCCCAAAAGAAAAAAATTAACCTTGAGGAATGAGGCTGGTTTTACTACTGCTCCCATTATGCTATGGAAAAATATGCCAGAAGCAAACCTATTTGTAATTTTAATCAGTTTATTAAATTTTGTCTTTTTCATTTTTTCAATGTGCCATTTTCTGAGACTATTTATCGTTCTTCCCGGAAATACGCCAGTCCCAGGCTTGCCGGCGGCTGGTTTTCCTTCTTTCTCCGTTGACTGACCACAATCAGCACTACAATAGTCACCACATATGGTACCATCCGAATCAGGTCTGTCACGTATTGGAATCCTTCGATCAACCTTTTGTAAAAAGTATTTCAATGGTTTTCAAAAATGATCTATCCCTCTTGGACTTACTGATTCTGCGTTCCATACACGGTTTACAAATGCCCTGTCAGCACAAACTTCTGAATCATATTCCGGACATACATCCAGTCATCTTCTGAATCCACATAACGCTCCGGATGCCACTGTACCCCCAAAATAGGGTTTGTGTCACTGGTGAAAGCCTCCACAATATCATTGTCCTCATCAATGGCAAGGGGATTCAGTCCAGGCGCCAGCTGGTGACGATAAATACAGTCCAGATGAAAATTATTCACACTGATCATTTTATCCTCCGGCAAAAAATGCACCAAGTGATCCTGTCCGATGGGACGGTTCACCGGATAATCCGGGTGATAAGTCAGCCTGCCGCCTAAGAGTACATTGATATGCTGCATCCCTCTGCAGGTGCCTACAATGGGAATCTGGTTGTCCATACAAAACCGAATCAAAAACTCCTCTATCGCATCCCGGTTGTACTGCCGCTCCTCCTGATGGGGCTTATCATAATATTCCGGATTCAGTGCACCACCACCTGTCACCACAAGCAGATCCCAATGTTCTCTGAATATACTGTGCAGACTTGTAGTAAAATTGGATACCGGCTGAATCTGAAGTCCCAGTCTTTCATAAAAACGGATATAATCTATTTCCAGCACATCGGTTGGATTGCCATAGCGGTTTTTGTCTTCTCTTTGTGTAATCAACGCCCTCATAATCATCCTCCATTTCGTGACGCTTCAGCCCTTCTCTTTTTTGCTTTCGTTCATGCAATTGCCTGTTATTTCAGTTCAAAACATCCATTCATGCAATCCATCCGCACATATGTTGCTTTACGAATGGATTCATACCACTTACTACCACATCCAATGGCTGCCGGAATACCAAACTCTGCACAGCGAATTGCCATGTGAGAAGCCGCCCCGCCATATCTTGTAATCAATCCCGCAATCCGCTTTGTAAAAATCCAGTCAAATCCCGGATCGGCCTGCTGCAACACCACGATTTTTCCTGCCAGATCTGCATCTGGATGCTTTTCTAACAAAACCACTTCTCCTTCCGCAGTGCGGGTGGTGATAAAATTGGGTCTTGCCGCAATCAGTGGAATATAATCCAAGTCTTCCATCCGCTGAATGACTTCCGGCAAAATCAACTGCTTTTGCAGCCTGTGATATTCTATTCGCCGGTCTATGATACGGTTCCAGTTGCCACTCCACTCTTCCAGTGTACGATAATACCCGGATGCCATAATGTCTGTCACTTCCAGAAATGCCATCCGCTCTCTGGAAATGCCAAGTCCCTGCCCCAAGTCTGCAATCCGTTCCAAGCACAGGCTCAATGGACGGGTGAATTCAAATTTGAAAAATTCTCGTTGTTCCAATGCCATCTTACAAAATTTCAGCAGTTCTCCGGAAGAAAACGGCAGTCCGGCTTCTGTCACCGCCCCTTCTATCTTTCCGGCAAACACATTCCAGTCAAAGGGCTGTTCTTCTACTGGCAAAATATGTTCCACTGCCTCACTGCCAAATACATCCATCTGGTCATACCGTGGACAGGTAATGTCATAGGTTCCAGAACGCAAATGTCCGTAAGTTTCCAAAAAGAATTCTGTCATATTTTTATTGAAAAAA
>ONWL01000079.1 GCA_900321525.1 uncultured Eubacteriales bacterium | reverse complement strand
TCCTTCCAGCATGGAATCTACATCATAAGGAACACTGATTGCTTCATCCTTTGCCGGATCATAGAAATTGTAATCAATTCCATTGACAATCCCAATCAGCTTGTCATCTCTGGCACGAAGCAATCCATCCAGACCTTCTCCATAAAACTCCGTCTTGATCTCTTCTGCATAGGTCTCGCTGACAGTGGTAATTCGATCTGTATAAACCAGACCACCTTTTAACATATTTGCAGCATTATATGCTTCCAGCTTATCACTGGTAAAGTAGTAATCAGACAGATTTGCAAACTCTCTAATGGTTTTAATATCCCATACACCCTGGAACTTCAAATTGTGAATGGTAAACACTGTCTTAATATTATGGAAAAATGGATTGCCCTGGAAAGAATCATTCAAAAAGACCGGAATCAGACCAGTCTGCCAATCATGGCAGTGAATGATATCAGGACGCCAGCCAATCAGCGGCAACGCTGAAAGACACGCCTTGTCAAAGAAGATAAACTTCTCAATGTTCTCATACATATTGGAATAAGGCCATGAACCACCATAATAGAATTCACTGTCGATAAAGTAAAACTTAATTCCATCATATTCCATTTCCAACACACCCACGTACTGATTGCGCCAGTTATAATCAATATAAAAATGAGTGATATAATTCATACGACTGCGCAATGCATCCTGAATACATAAATACTTCGGCAACATGACACGCACATCATATTCTTCCTTGTTGAAATACTTTGGCAAGGAACCTACTACGTCCGCCAAGCCTCCAGTCTTGATAAATGGTACACATTCAGATGCAACAAAAAGTACATTTTTCATACTCTCTCCTCCATATCTGTAATTCACTTCTCCTGTCCGCCCCAATGGAATCCCTCCATTTGCCAACTGTCTATAGTATACTATATTTTATCTAAAATTGGAAGAAAAATTATAAATAATCTGTCAATATTGTACCATTTTTCATTACTTTTCAGCCCCTTCACATTTTCTAATTCCTTCTATGATATTTCAGTCGAATTCTGTCTGCGATCAGCGCAATGAACTCCGAATTGGTTGGTTTTCCCTTTCCGGAATTTACCGTATAGCCAAACATTTCTTCAATGGTATCCATCCGCCCTCTGCTCCATGCCACTTCAATGGAATGACGAATGGCACGTTCTACTCTGCTAGGTGTGGTCTGAAACTTTTTGGCAATGTCAGGATACAGTACTTTCGTAATGGAATTCAGTAAGTCCATATCCTCCACACACATGATGATTGCTTCCCGTAAGTACTGATACCCTTTGATATGTGCTGGTACCCCAAGCTCGTGAATCATATCTGTCACTTCCTGTTCCAGATTCACCGGTTCTGCTGGCGCATGAGACTGAGTTGCAGGCTGATGTAAGATCCGAGGTTCTCCATAACCTGCTTTTCCTCCAATCTGCTTGATTCGATTGACAATCATCTGATTGTCAAAAGGCTTGATGATATAGTAAGATGCCCCCATGTTGATGGCCTGCTCTGTCACACTTTCCGTATGGATGCCGCTCATCACAATAAATCGGGGAATTTTACTTTCTGACAATTCTGTTCTGACTTTTTCCATCAGACTAAGCCCATCTATTCCAGGCATAATCAAATCCAACAACATAATATCCGGTTTCTTCTCACGAATCAACTCAAAAGCGGCTGTACCATCCATCGCCGTTCCTACCACATTGATTTCCTTATCTTCTTTTAATAATCTATTCAGTGTTGTAATCATCCGCTGGTTATCATCTGCAATCGCCACGTTTAACTGTTCCATACAATGCCTCCTCATGGATTCGTAACTGCACAGACCAATTCCTGCACAGTTTCCCTGCAATCATTATATGGATAAATTTGACAGGATTCAAATAAAAGCATTCGCAGGATTTCGACGGATACTTACAGAAAGATCAAAAAAGGGCAATTATTTTCACAACTGCCCCATTTCTCATATTTATTTTTCAGTGAGAATCTGATATCGTTCCGGTCTCCGGTCCCGGTAAATTCCCCAATTTAAACGATCCTGTGCCAGACTGTCCAAATCAAAGGTTGCCACCAATGCTTCCTCTGTATCTCTGGCAGCACTCTGTACCAGACCACCGGTCTCATCGGTAATAAAAGAGGAACCAAAAAACACCAGAGAAGAACTCTGTCCACCATTTTCCTGGCAAGGAATCACATCTTCCCTGCCAATTCGATTTGCCGCCACTACCGGCATAATATTGGCAGCGGCATGCCCCTGCATGCACCGTCTCCAATGGGGCATACTGTCACACTCTAAAATCGGCTCACTGCCAATGGCTGTGGGGTATAACAGCATTTCTGCCCCCATGAGCGCCATTGCTCTGGCCGCTTCCGGAAACCACTGATCCCAGCAGATACCAACTCCAATTTTGCCATATCGTGTATCCCATACCCGAAAGCCGGTGTCGCCCGGAATAAAATAAAACTTTTCCTGATAATAATGGTCATCCGGTATATGTGTCTTCCGATATACCCCTAACACGCTGCCGTCTGCATCGATCATTGCCACACTGTTAAACAGGCGGTTTCCATCCTTCTCATAAAAACTAATCGGAATAACCACCTTCAATTCTGCTGCCACCTTCTGAAAATACAGTACAGCCGGATTTTCTTCTACAGATGTGGCATATTTATAATATGCATACTGCCGCTCCTGACAAAAATACTGCCGTTCAAACAGCTCCGGCAGCAAGATTACCTGTGCCCCCTTTGACACTGCCTGCCGCAGCAGAACATCTGCTTTGGCTATATTCTCCTCCGGCACTCTGCTGCACTGCATCTGTACCAGACCAACTGTCACTTCTCTCATATGGCTCCTCTTCCTTCCTCTGGAATCTGCTGTGTAATACAGTGGATATTACCGCCTCCTACGATGATACTTCTGGCATAAATGGGCACCACCTTCCGTTCCGGAAATAAACGCTGCAATACATCCACTGCCACTTTGTCATGGACATCTCCAAACTGTGGCACGATGATGCTTCCATTGGCAATATAAAAATTCACATAGCTTGCCGCCAGACGCTCCCCTGCTTCCCGTACATCCTCTCCGTCTTCAAACACATATCCTTCCAGTTCTTCCTCTGTGATGCAGACCGGTTCTGCCGGAATAGGCAGTTTGTGTACGGTTAAAGGCCTGCCTTTTGCATCTGCTTCTGACAGGAGCACCTGCAGATCCGCCTGACTCATGGCATACTGGGGATCCTCCGGATCCTCTGTCCATGCCAGTACCACTTCCCCCGGACGGACAAATGCGCATACATTGTCCACATGCTCATTGGTCTCATCCTGATAAATGCCATAAGGCAGCCAGATCACCTTCTCTGCGCCTAAATACGCTTGCAGATATTCTGTAATCTCCTCTTTCGACAGCTGTGGATTTCTGCCGGCACTCAAGAGACAAGCCTCTGTCACGATGACCGTTCCTTCCCCGTCAGAATGAATGGATCCCCCTTCCAGCACAAAAGGTCTGGCATCATAACAGGGTTTCCCCAAATATTTGCAAAAGTCTGCTGCTGCCTGGTCGTCTTTGTCCCAGTGGGCATATAACCCATCTACTGTACCGCCCCATGCATTGAACTGCCAGTCGATGCCACGAACCTCACCTGTGGCACGGTTTTTCACAAAAGTAGGACCTACATCTCTTGCCCAGGCATCATCTGTTTCGCAGGGCACTAAATGGATCCTGTCTGACAACATCTCCCTTGCGGAAGCAAAGGACGCAGCATTGACCATCATATATACCTGTTCACTCTCCTGAATGGCTTCTGCAATCTGTGCAAACGTCACTCTTGCTTCTCTTGCCTCATGGATCCATGACCCAGGCCGGAACGGCCAGATCATCAGACAGCCGTGATGAGGGTCAAATTCCCCTGGCATGTAAAAGCCATCCTTCTTGGGAGAACCTGTCATCCTCTGGCTTTCCTTCTGTCTGTACCCTGCCTGGTCATACCAGGTACACCGAAATACCGGTTTTGTCATCTGTCTGCTCCTCTCTTCTCCTACCTATCTTACGACAAACGTTCTTTAAAATCCAAATAGCCAAATTCCTTCACAATCCGGCAGTCTCCTGTCTTGTCCATGGCGCAGATGGCAGGCAATGCCATCCCATTGAAGGTATTATTTTTCACCATGGAATAAATAGCCATATCTTCAAACACCAGCCGGTCTCCCCGTTTGATCTCCCAGTCAAAGGAATAGTCGCCGATGATATCTCCTGCCAGACAGGTGACGGAAGAAAGCCGGTAGGTGTATGCCTTTTCTCCCGGCTGCCCTGCCTGCTGCAGCGGCGGACGATAGGGCATTTCCAGCACATCCGGCATGTGACAGGCAGCAGAAGCATCCAGTATGAGAATGTCCATTTCATTTTTTACAATGTCTACCACTTCTGTCACCAGATAGCCTGCATTAAGTGCAACGGCTTCTCCCGGCTCCAGATATACTTCCACACCATAGGTTTCTTTCATGTGCCGAATACAGCGAACCAGTCTTTCTTTGTCATAGTCCGCTCTGGTAATATGATGTCCACCGCCAAAATTCAGCCATTTCATCTGATGCAGATAAGGTCCGAATTTTTCCTCTACTGCCTGTAAAGTCCGTTCCAGATCATCAGAATTCTGTTCACAAAGGGTATGAAAATGCAATCCTTCCACCCCTTCTAAAGAGTGCCCCTGAAAGTTGGACAATGTCACCCCCAGACGGGATGCCGGTCCACAAGGATCATAAATAGCATGTCCCTCCTGAGTGGAACACTCCGGATTGATCCGCAGGCCAATGCTCTTTCCAGCTGCCAGACACCGGTCACGAAACCGTTCCAACTGATAGAAAGAATTGAACACAATATGGTCGCACAGACGAATAATGTCCTCCATCTCTGCCTCTTTGTATCCTGGAGAAAAGATATGATTTTCCTTCCCCAGCTCCTCTGCACCCAGTCTTGCTTCGTACAATCCGCTGGCGGTGGTTCCGCTGATATACTTTCCGATCAACGGATACGCACAGAAACCGGAAAACGCCTTTTGTGCCAGCAGGATCTTACAGCCTGCCTGCGTCTCTATGTCATGCAAAATCTGTACATTTCGTTCCAACGCCCCTTCATCGATGACATAACAGGGGGTTGGCAAATCCATCATTTTCATCCTGTTCCTTCTCCATTTCCAAACCCATTCCTGCTTAGGGTACTCCCCTTAGTCCACCATCTGTGGATGTTCCACTACCTGCCATGGCAGACCAAACCGGTTCAGTGCCTCCATGTATGGATCCGGATCAAACTCTTCTGTATTGAAAACGCCTGGCTTCTTCCACTGTCCGGTGACCACCAGCATGGCACCGATCATAGCCGGCACACCTGTGGTGTAGGAAATGGCCTGTGACCCCACCTCTTTGTAACATTCCTGATGGTCACATACATTATAAATATAAATGCTTCTTTCCTTTCCATCCTTGATACCGGTGAAAATACAGCCGATATTGGTCTTGCCCACAGTACGAGGCCCCAAGGTAGCCGGATCCGGCAGCAATTCTTTCAAAAACTGGATGGGCACGATCTCCTGTCCATTAAACTGTACCGGTGTGGTAGACAACATCCCTACATTTTCCAGACACTTCATATGGGTCAGATAACTCTGTCCGAAGGTCATAAAGAAACGAATGCGTTTTACCCCCGGAATATTCTTGGCCAGAGATTCAATCTCCTCATGATGCAGCAGGTACATATCCTTTACCCCAACCTGCGGAAAATCATAGGTTCTGTGAATGCTCATGGCCGGAATCTCCACCCATTTGCCGTTTTCCCAATAGGAACCAGGGGCAGATACTTCTCGCAGATTGATCTCCGGGTTGAAATTGGTGGCAAATGGATAACCATGGTCTCCACCATTGCAGTCCAAAATATCAATGGTATGAATCTCATCAAAATAGTGTTTTAAGGCATAAGCAGTATATACACTGGTCACACCAGGGTCAAAACCGGTTCCCAGAAGTGCGGTCAGCCCTGCATCCTGAAACTTCTTCTGATAGTTCCACTGCCAGGAGTAATCAAAGTACGCAGAAAATCCCAGTTCCTCACACCGTTTTTCATAAATGGCTCTCCACTCCGGGTCATCGGTATCTTCCGGCTCATAGTTTGCCGTGTCAATATAGTCTACCCCGGCAGCCAGACAGGCATCCATAATGGTCAGGTCCTGATAAGGCAGTGCCACATTCAACACAGCATCCGGCTGGTAGTCACGAATCAACGCCGTTAATTCCTCCACATTTTCCGCATCTACCTGTGCAGTGGTAATCACCGTTTTGGTGGTGCCTTCCAGCTTCTCTTTCAGTGCATCGCACTTAGACTTGGTCCGGCTGGCAATCATGATTTCTGTAAATACCTCACTGTTCTGACAACACTTGTGAATGGCCACAGAAGCCACACCTCCACATCCGATGATCATCAGTTTACTCATTGTTCTTCCTCCTCTAATAAGTCCTCTACATATTTTGGCAGCATAAATGCGCCGGTATGCAGGTTTGTTGTATAATAATCTGTGTGAATGTTTCTTGCCTTCCATTCCTTTGGTTTAAAATCCTTTAACGGATGATACTTCTTAGACGCAAAGCCAAAAAGCCAGTAGCCGGAAGGGCAGGACGGAATGTGCGCCTGATACACACGACTGATGGGAAAACTGCGATACACTCTCCGGTGCATACTGCGGCAGGCTTCCTCATCCTCATCATAAAAAGGACTTCCATGCTGATAGACCATGATACCATCCTGACGAAGTGCCTTATAGCAGTT
>ONWL01000080.1:6849-7496 GCA_900321525.1 uncultured Eubacteriales bacterium | reverse complement strand
TCTGCCTTGTCCTCTGCAGCTTCTGCCAGATCTTTCACTACATCCACTGCGTCTGCCACAACATTCTCTGCCTCCTGAGCCTGTGCTGCGGCTTCCTGTTTCTGGGTTTCTCTTGCAGCTGCCAACTCTGCTGCGGCCTCCTTGATCTTTTCAATCTCCTTCTCATACAGATCAATGGCTTCCAGAGAAGTGGTGATGGCAGCCAGCTGCTCTGCAATGCCTTCCGTCTCTGGTGCCTCATCCTTGTGCGCCTCATAGTATAGTTCGCCTAACTTGCTGTATGCCTCTTTGATCTTCCCTTTCTCGGTTGCAATCTGTCCTTTCAGCTTGGTGGTATCTGCCACTTCCTTCGCCTTATCTGCCACCTGCTTGCTGCCGGACATCACCTTCTGCTTCAATTCATCAAAAAATGCCATTTGAACCCTCCATTCTGAAGTACCCCTCGTACTTCCTTTTTTTCCTCCATCTACTCCCGTCAAAACCATCTGGATTGCATTTATCAATCTGAGCTTTGATAAATTTATCATACACGAAAAAAATGAGACTTGCAAGACCTCCCCTGGAAGAATTCTTACAAAATTCTAACATTCCCCACTATAGACCATGTCATGCAAAGAGACCTGTACCAATTGTTCCATGTGTGTCTG
>ONWL01000080.1:0-6797 GCA_900321525.1 uncultured Eubacteriales bacterium | reverse complement strand
ATACCAGCTTCTACCGTGAAGAAGTTCCGATGCCTGATCAGAATGATCAAAATTTTGTTCTGTGCCCATTCCGGAAGGAATTTCCAGTCTACCATCCTCCATCCAGCCAAGGGTTCGCAAATCAAGAGTAATGCCTCTGCCATCCATTTTTCCCATGGCTTCTTTCCGACTCCAAAGCAACGCAAACAGTTGTTCCTTCTGTCCTCTCTCTTCTGCCTGTGCCAGCCATGCCAGCTCCTGTGCACTACAGCATCGTGTCTGCAATGTATGTGTTACAGTTCGTATATTCTGCATGTCTACCCCCAGTTCCCGACTGCCAATGGCACAGCATACCCCTGTATTACAATGACTGAAATTGAAATACCTTCCATCGTCTGTATATGCCTGCTCCTGTACATACAGCTTGCCATTCTTTTTACGAACGATTTCTGGCAATGGTTCCCCAAATTCCTGTCGCCATCCCATGCACAACAAATGCCAGCACAGCAGACTGCGTAGTCGGTCTTCTTCCCTTTTATATCGAAAAATCCGAGGTTTGTGTACTTCCGGCACCTGCGCTAGAAGCTGTGGTTCCAACTCCTGTGCAGCAGATGGAAGCTGCATACAAATATAAATCATATCCTATCTTCCAATATAATACACCAAAAGCGCAACTACAATACCTGTCACACAACCGGCTGCCACTTGTCGCAAAGTATGTCCCTGGGATTCATTTAGATCATTGCTCAAAAGTTCATAACCAATGGCTTTATTGAATGCATCAGACATCTGATTCAGGGTGACTGCATGTACTCCCACATAACGTCTCACCCCTACCGCATCCCGCAATACCACCACCGCAAAGATGGCAGCCAGAGCAAATATGGCAGAGTCAAACCCCTGATACAATCCCACTGCACAGCAAAGGGATGCCACTGTAGCAGAATGGGCACTTGGCATTCCTCCATCTGCAAACAACAAGCTAAGTCTCACCCGCCTGGTCAGCACAAAATTCACAAACACCTTTCCAAACTGTGCCACTGCCCAGCCAATGATGCTGCTGATTAAAATCCGATTTCTCAGTAAATCCCAAAAAAATTGCATGTTTTTCGTCCTCTTTCGATTTTCTCTTCTGACAATACGCAGAATATACAGAAAAGGATTGACAAATACTTGTAAATCCCTTATAATAGTATCGTTGTTAAGCTTCCGTGGCTCAGTTGGTAGAGCAACGCATTCGTAATGCGTGGGTCAGGGGTTCGAGTCCCCTCGGGAGCTTTTTTGTTACCTGTTTTTCCGGAGTCAGAACCATCTGACTCCGGTTTTCATGTAATAGGAAATCCCTATTACACAAGAAAAGAATTCTTTTCTTATTTCTTCTTCTCTAATTTCAAATAAGAAGCAATTCCTGTGGCATCTGCCACACCCAGTTGCTGCAATGCCTCCTGGGTGCTGATATAAGCCAGATCTGTTGCATTGTCCATAAAACAATGCTCAATGATAATCCCCGGAAACCCTCTATCTGCACAGTGCCTGTTGATGGCATAGTAATCTGCCGCTGTACCGTCTGCTGACACATAAGAATCACTGACGGCTGACTGGGTGCCAAGATTGGTAAGTCCCAAGCCTCCTAGCTGTGCCAAAATGCTGTTGGCCAGACCCTGACTTTGCTCTGCAATGCCCTCTTTCATAGAGATATAAGCCGAAGCACCACTGACAGAATGGAAGGTGGAAGAATTGAAATGCAGACTGACCAGCATATCCGCCCCCACACTTTCCGCATAAATGGCACGTTGTTCCAAATCTTCTTTGATGGTAGAGCCAAACTGTACATCTGTACTTCTGGTCAGATATACGGTCACCCTGTCATAAGTTTCCAGTTCTGCCTTACATGCCAGTGCTGTTGTAAGTGTCAAATCCTTTTCCTTTAAACCATTGTATCCGGCACCAGGGAATCTGCCACCATGTCCCGGATCAATGACTACCACGTATTCTTTTCTACCGGCAGTAAAATTGCCGGATTGCCCCAATGCCGCATTGGCAGAAGAATTTTTCACTACATAGCTTCCTGTATCCGTAAACATATACGTCACACCATAGACTGTTCGTTCTCCGGAATACCGAATGCCATCTGTGCCATAGTAGAATTGATTGCCATTCACTTCCAGCCATCCGGTCAGCATAGAGCCATCTGCATTGAAATAATACCAGTTGCCATCAATGGCAGCATCTCCAAAACACTGCCGTCCATCTGCCTGATAGTAATACTTCTTTCCATTCTTTTCCAGCCAACCAATATAGTAGCTGCCATCTTCAGTCAGTAAACATTTACTTCCCTCTACAGTCACGCTCTGATCGTACTGTTTGATTCCATCTGTTCCATAATAATAAATTTTTCCATCCAGATATAGCAGGCCTGTATGCATGGTGCCATCTTCATTGAAATAGTATTCCTTTTTTCCAATGGTCCATACAGTCTCCTTCACCATATGTCCCTCTTCATCATAGTAATATTGGGTTCCATCTACTTTGCGCCATCCAGTATGCACATGTCCATCCTGATCAAAATAATACTGCTCTTCATCAATGGTCATTCCACAGGAAACCGCCATTCTGCCGTCTCCACCATAGTACACAGCCTGTCCATCTGCATCTGTGGACCAACCGGTAAATGCCCGTCCATCCTCCTGAAGCAAATAAATTCCTCCGTCTATGACAATCTGCTGATCCAGTTCTAACAATCCATCCTCATTCAGATAATAGAGACTCCCATTCTCCTCAATCAGCCGTCCGGAAAGCATTACACCATCCCAGCCGAAATATCGTCTGCCTTCTGGAAAATCCACCCACCCAGTGCAATAGTGTCCCTCTGCATCAAAATAGTAGGTGCTGCCATCAATGGTACACAATGCATCTTTTACCATATGACCATTTTCATCAAAGTAAAATCTGCCTGCCTCCAATTCCAAAAAGGCATTGGTCACCGCCCTTCCGTCTCCTGCAAAATAATAAGTACCACTGTCATTCGTGTACAAATAATTGCAAACCCGATATCCATCTTGATCCAGATAATAAATATCTCCCTGATATCCCGACACCCGATTCACAGCTCGAATGCCATCTTCACCGTAGAACCAGGAACGATTGCCTTGCATATACCAACCATGGCACATCTGCCCATTCAGATTCAGCAAATACCAGTTTCCATCAATCTCTACACTGCCGGAGCCATATCGAATGCCATCTTCTCCATAATAGATTTCTTCATGCCAGCCACTGAATCGTTTTGCCGTGGTATCAAAATAATACCAGTTTTCTCCATCCTGATACCATCCGGTATGAAACACTCCCGTTTCATCAAACAGATACAGTTCTCCGTCTATTTCACGCAGTTCATCTGTTACAATTTCCCCATCCTCATCAAAATAATACAGCGATCCACCTGACTTTGCCCACTCTGATTTGTGAGAACAGCCTGACAGGAACACGGTACAGAGGAGGAGCATCCCAATCCAAATCAACTCAAAATTATGGTTTTGTCTATTCTGTCCCTTACCCATTGTCTTACCACCCATTGAAATCTTTTGTCTCTGCTGTGGATTATAACACAATTCTTTCAAATGGAACAGTTAAAATCACAAAAAAACAGACACTTTCCAAAAATATGACCGGAAACTGCCTGTTTTTCCTATTGCTCACATCCTCTATGCGCTGAAATGAAAAGCCGCTGGGATTCTCTTTTAATTCAAGTTGATGACTTCCACTGCTGGTTTTGCGGAAGGTTCTACTGTATCTGCATACAATACCGGGCCTTCTCCGCTGTACTCCCTGCGATACTCATATTTCATCGTACCGGTTACTTTTACCCACTGTCTGGTGGTCAGACGTTTTGCCTCCTTGCTCTTACACAAAAAGCCCAAGAACGCCACATCTTCCGCACAGCAGGTCATCACCTGACGTCCCGGCACGAAATCATTCCGCTGGAACTTGAAATTTTTATATACCATACCGGTAAAAGTCACTCGTTTTCCCTCATACCGTTCCTGATTGTCCAGTGCATCCAGATAGAAGATGCCGAAATCATCATCCCCCACTACAATCAAGTCCGCATTGACATCATAGGGCAGGTCTTCATCCAGCACTTCGTCAATGTTGTCTCCATTCAGGTCTTCAAATACCACTTCTGTCTTCTGGTTGACCGCACGCACACTGCGCTTATAGGATGCCAGATCATCCGTCTCCTTACATCTGTTGAACAATACCAGATCAGAACGGCGCACCATTTCCACAAAAATAGATTTCATATTGGCAAAGTAATTGTCAAAGGTAGTGGCATCCACCAGTGTAATCTGTTGTGCCAGTTCCCAATAACCTGGAAATTGTAAATCTTTGATGTTCCACATACCATTGTACTCAATGACGATACGCCCCGGACGGTACTCCATCTGTAATTGCTGCATCTTCTCTACAGAGAAGTCTTCCTCCTCCTCAATGACCACCATGTCTGTATTGCATTTTGCCAATGTTTCCTGATCGTATTCCTCGATTCCCTCTTCACATACGATCAGCAATGTCTTTTCTTGGACCTGAAAATAATCCTGTGCCAGTGTAAAAGAAAGAAACTGGGTCTTTCCACTCTCTAAAAATCCATCAATCAGATAGACCGGAATCTTCTCGTTCATGTTTCATTCTCCTTATATGCAGATTGATCAGTTAGGCAAACAACTCTGCCAGTTTATCCTCTGCCAGCTTGCTGCCGATGACACAAATCTTACCGGTGGTCTGAGCCTTACCGGTGCGCACTTCATATTCACCCGGAACCAGATCAAAGTATAACCAGTCTGCACCTGCCTCTTTGGATGCCACCATACCCTTGGCACGAAGAATGATACCGTAGTCCTCTGTATCTGCCAGCTGCTCTATAATCTGTTCCAATTCTGTCTTATCATAGGCACGGGCATTGTCCAGTCCCCAGCTGGTAAATACCTCATCTGCATGATGGTGGTGGTGTCCGTGGTGATGATGTCCACAGGTACACTCCTCACCATCCTCGTGATGATGGTGGTGTTCATGCGCTTCATGGTCATGATCATGTCCACAATCACATTCTTCATCATGCTCATGATGGTGGTGGTGATGCGCATGCGCTTCGCTGTCTTCCTCCTCATCATGATCATGGTGGTGATGACCACAGCCACATGTTTCCTCCTCTTCGTCATGGTCGTGATGGTGCGCATGCTCTTCACCGTCTTCCTCATGATCATGGTGATGATGCTCGTGTTCTTCCTCATCCTCCTCGTGATCATGGTGGTGATGGTGATGACCGCAGCAACATGTTTCCTCAGCATCGTCATGATGATGGTGATGGTGCTCCTCTACTTCTTTTAACAGGCTTGCCGCCAGATCCTCCTTGCGGTTTTCCATCGCCTCTAAAATCTGGGCTCCGTCTAAGGAATCCCACGGAGTGGTGATGATTTCTGCCTGTGGGTTGTGTTCCCGAATCATGGCAACTACCTGTGCGATCTTCTCCTCAGACATTTTGTCTGTACGGCTCAGCACGATGGTATTGGAGTTTTCAATCTGGTTGTTAAAGAATTCACCAAAATTCTTCATGTACATTCTGCACTTCTGGGCATCTACCACTACCACAGAACTGTTTAATGTCACGCCTACCTCTTCGTTTACATCTGCCACTGCCTTCTTCACATCCGACAGCTTGCCTACACCAGATGGCTCGATGATGATACGGTCAGGCTGGTACTTTGTCAACACTTCCTTCAAAGATGCGCCAAAATCACCTACCAGAGAACAACAGATACAACCGCTGTTCATCTCACGAATCTCCACACCGGCTTCCTGTAAGAAACCGCCGTCAATTCCGATCTCACCAAACTCATTTTCAATGAGCACGATCTGCTCACCGGAAAATGCTTCCTTCAGTAACTTTTTAATTAAAGTTGTTTTACCTGCACCAAGAAAACCACTGACGATATCAATCTTTGTCATTTTATCAATCCTCCATATTATATCATTCGCTGTTTTATGAATCAATTCAGAGACAGACGTTTTTCCTGCCTGTCTCTGAATGCCAATCATATTTTAATATAATGATTTCTAAAATTCAATATCCAAACAATAAAGAATCTGTGAAATCCACCTACTACTTTTTGTTCATCACCGTTTCTACTGCATCAATGAATGCGGCACGCATGCCCTTTTCTTCCAGACATTTTACTCCTCTGATGGTGGTACCTGCCGGTGAGCATACATTGTCCTTTAACTGTCCCGGATGTTCCCCTGTCTCTAACTGCATGGCAGCTGTACCTTTCACTGCCTGAGACACCAGACGATAGGCTGTCTGTCTGGGTACTCCATACAGAACTCCTGCATCTGCAAGCGCTTCGATCATCATGGAAATCCATGCAGGAGAACAGGAACTGATGGCACCGCCAATGCCCATGAGATGAGTAGGCAGTTCCTCTACCAGTCCCACTGCCTGCATCAGCTGAATCACATAGGCATGTTCTTCCTCTGTCAGGGAATGGGTCTGCTCCAACAGAATCACACCTTCTCCTACCAATGCCGGTGTGTTTGGCATCATACATAAGATACGACAAGACGGATCTAACAACGCTGCAAACTTCTCATAGGTCCAGCCTGCCGCTACAGACAGGATGGTCTTTCCTGCCAGACGTTGTTTCTGTCTGTTTAAAAATGCTTCTATATAGTATGGTTTAATGGCAATGACCACTGTATCCACTGCATCGATCAGTTCCTCTTCACTGTTGCCGACTAATGTGACCAGAATGTAAGCGCCG
>ONWL01000328.1 GCA_900321525.1 uncultured Eubacteriales bacterium | reverse complement strand
AGAAGAGATAAGAGAAGAGCAAACTGGAAGATGAGTGCTCCGACCTTAGTAAAGTGCAGCAAGTGTGGCGCATTGATGATGCCTCATAGAGTTTGCAAGGCTTGTGGTTCTTACAACAAGAAAGAAATCATTGCTGCTGAGTAATGCAGACAATCACAGAAGTGCCATAGACGAGAAATTGTCATGGCACTTTTTTTGTGTAATAGGAAATTCCTATTACACAAAAAGTGCTCCGCACAGGATGCGACCTTGCGTTAAGAGAAAAAGTTGCTTACGCAACTGCGCTCGGCGCGAGAATTCTGCATTCGCAGAATCCTTTTCTGTAATAGAAAAGTTCCCCATATGGGGGACGCTTGTATAAAAGTGACTGCTGGTGGTGCAGTCTGCATGAAATTGACAATCAGAGATAAAATGATTGATTTCTTCCGTCACATTTAGTATAGTATAGCTAAACAGAATCAGGTCAGTTGATTCTGGAAAGGAGCAAGTAGGGATCATGATAAGAGTTGCAGTAGATGCAATGGGCGGTGACTATGCACCAGATGAGATGATTCGTGGTGCAGTGGAAGCAGTCAATCGAAATGATAACATTGCAGTTTTACTGGTTGGTCAGGAGCAGATCATCCGACAGAAGCTGACGGAGTATACCTATCCGGCAGATCGGATTCAGATTGTCAATGCTACAGAAGTGATCAGCAATGATGAAGTACCCACTCTGGCAATCCGTCGCAAGAAGGATTCCTCTATTGTGGTGGGAATGAATTTGGTGAAGAGCGGAGAGGCAGATGCCATCGTAAGAGAAGAGTTAGTAGGCGGTCAGGCAATTGTAGGGCGGTTGCCGGGCATCAAGCGTCCGCCACTGGCACCGTTGGTACCGACAGTAGAGGGAGTTTCTCTGTTGATTGACTGTGGTGCCAATGTAGATGCAAGAGCAGAGCATCTGGTACAATTTGCCAGGATGGGTTCCATCTATATGCGGGATGTAATGGGCATTGAGAAGCCTCGTGTGGCACTGGTGAACATTGGTGCAGAGGAAGAGAAGGGAAATGCACTGGTGAAGGAAACCATGCCATTGTTGAAGGAATGTGAAGACATTTATTTCATTGGAAGCATTGAGGCTCGTGACATTCCATATGGTAAGGCAGATGTCATTGTATGTGAAGCGTTTGTGGGCAATGTCATATTGAAATTGTATGAGGGGGTAGGCAGTGCCCTGATTCAGGAGATCAAAAAGGCAATGCTGAGCAGTACACGAGGGAAAATGGGCGCATTACTTGCCAAGCCATCCTTGAAAAATGTGGTCAGGAAATTTGACAGCAGTGAATATGGCGGCGCACCCCTTTTGGGTCTGCATCGTCTGGTGGTAAAGGCGCACGGAAGTTCCAATCACAAGGAAGTATGCAATGCGATTTTGCAGTGTGAGACATTTGCCAGACAGCAGATCAGTGAAAAAATAAAAACCTGTATACAGGCGGAAGGAAAAGAATAAGGAGGCCAACTAAAATGGAATTTGAAAAGCTGAAAAGTATCATTGCGGAAGTGTTGAATGTAAATGAGGACGAAATCACACCGGATACCACATTTGTGGATGATTTGGGTGCGGATTCCCTGGATGTGTTCCAGATCATCATGGGCATTGAAGAAGAGTTCGACATTGAGATCAAAGATGTAGAGCAGATTGCAACAGTGGGAGAAGCAGTAGAGCTGATCAAGAATGCAATTGCATAAATAACGGGCGGAATAGCCGTTTGCTATGCAGGCGGCTATTCTTTTATTTTTCAGCCCAGTATAGAATGGAGTGTGTGCACATTGAGAAAAGAGCATATGTTTGCAAAATTAGAAACGGTCATTGGATATACGTTTCAGAATAAACAGCTGTTGAAGCAGGCAATGACCCACAGTTCCTATTCCAATGAACAGCGACTCAGCAAAGTCAGCAACAATGAGAGATTGGAGTTTTTGGGAGATGCGGTGTTAGAACTGGTTTCCAGCGATTATCTGTATCATCAATATCCGGATCTGCCGGAAGGAGAGCTGACCAAGCTCCGCGCCAGCATGGTGTGTGAGCCTACCCTGGCATTGTGTGCCCTAGATATCCAGCTTGGCTCCTATCTGTTGCTTGGCAAAGGAGAAGATGCCACAGGGGGAAGAAGCAGAGATTCCATTACATCAGATGCCATGGAAGCGTTGATTGGTGCCATTTATGAGGATGGTGGTTTTGCTAGTGCAAAAGAGTTCATTGATCGGTTTGTATTAAATGATGTGAAAAATAAAAAGCTCTTTTATGATAGCAAAACTATCTTACAGGAAATCGTGCAGCGGGATTATAAAGAACCGTTGCATTATGAGATCGTGGGAGAGTCTGGTCCGGATCATGCCAAGACTTTTG
>ONWL01000193.1 GCA_900321525.1 uncultured Eubacteriales bacterium | reverse complement strand
GGTTCAGGAGTATTCCCTGACCAGCTTGCGGCGAAAAATCGGATATGTGATGCAGAAGAGCGAATTGTTTTCCGATACAGTGGAGGGTAATATCCGCTGGGGCAAGCTGGACGCTACCATGGAGGAAGTGGAAGAGGCTGCAGAGGCTGCTTAGGTCACCGAGTTCATCAATGGGTTTGGGGCCAGATTTCAGAGTTATATTGCGGAAAAAGGCGCCCCCTTATCTGGTGGACAGAAGCAGCGTATGTCCATTGCCAGAGCATTTTTGCGCAAACCGGAGATTCTGATTCTGGATGATGCCACTTCGGCACTGGACCTTGCCACAGAAAGCAGGCTTCGCCAGGCAATCCATAAGCGGATGCAGGACACCACAGTGATCATGATCGCCCAGAGAATTGCAAGTGTCATAGAGGCAGACCGGATCGCAGTCATAGAAGATGATGGTACCATCTGTCATTGTGGCACCCATGAACAGTTATTAAAGACCAGCGATACATACAGAAGTATTTATGATTCCCAGATGAAGTCAGGGGCATATATTGAAATGCTTATGTCAGGAGGGGTTAAAGCCCATTCTGACAAGCTGCGAAGCAGCATGCGTTCATGAGTATGGAGCGAAGCGGAATACGAATGTCCGCTTTACAAAAGCACTGGTGTGACACAGAAAGGAGGCACAGCGTTAGATGCCAGAGAATAATACAAAGACAGAACTCTCACAGATGCCCAGAATCGGCAGAGGCGGTGCCGGACAGATGAACAGTCGTGTCAATGTACAGAAACCAAAGCATATGAAGCAGACCATTGGCAGGTTGTTGCAGTATATTGGCAAAAGTAAGTTCATTTTATTTGGTCTGATTGCCATGATGCTGTTGACCACAGGTGTGGAGATCGCAGGACCCCTGTTTCAGCAAAAGGCCATAGATACCATTTCCTTTTCGGATGGACATCTGGTGGTAGATTTGGCACAAATGCGGGTGTATCTGGTGATCATGCTGTGTATTTTTGTCCTCAGTGCAGCTATGACGTATATACAGGGGGTTTTGTCTGCAAAGTTGTCCAAACAGACCGTATATGTGATGCGAAAGGATTTGTTTGAAACCATTTCCAGACTGCCCATTTCTTATACAGATACCCACAGACATGGTGACATCATGAGCCGTATGACCAATGATGTGGAGAATATTTCAAACTCCATCTCCCAGTCGGTGACATCCCTTTGTTCTGCAGTGTTGACCCTGATCGGAGCATTGTGTATGATGCTTTACTACAATCCATTGATGACCCTCATTGCTCTGGTAACCATTCCGGTGACCATAGCCGTGTCCACCAGCTTGGCAAAGTTTATGCGGAAGTATTTTGTGGAGCAGCAGAAATTTCTTGGACAGTTAAATGGCACGGTAGAAGAGATGGTGACAGAATACCGCACCGTGGTAGCATATGGCAAAGAACAGGAAGCAGTGGAAACCTTTGCAAAGACAGCGGACGGACTGCGGACTGCCAGTATCCGGGCAAGGGTATGGGGGTCTGTTATGGAACCCCATCATGAACTTTTTAGGTAATTTGCAATATGTATTGCTGGCATCGGTAGGGGGCTACCTGATTCTGCGGGGCGGTACCAACCTGACCATCGGAAGTATTCAGGCAATGTTGCAGTATTCCAAGAAGTTCAGTCACCCTATCAACATGATTGCCAACCAGTATTCTGCCATTTTGACAGCATTAGCAGGCGCAGAACGGATTTTTGAGATTATGGACAGCGAACCAGAAGTGGACGAAGGGACACTGGCTATCAAGCCGGAGGACATTCGTGGAGAGATTTCGTTCCGAAATGTACAGTTTGGGTATGTGCCAGGTGAGCCTGTGTTAAAGCAGTTTGATCTGGAAATCGGTGCTGGAAATAAGATTGCGCTGGTAGGGGCTACCGGTTCTGGAAAGACCACTGTAGTCAATTTGCTCACCCGTTTCTATGAACTGAACGGAGGAGAAATTCGCATTGACGGAGTGAACATTACCGATCTGCCAAAAGATACCCTGCGCCAGTCCATTGGAATCGTACTACAGGATGCAGTGCTGTTTCGGGATACCATTGCAGGAAATATGCGCTATGGCAATCCGGACGCCACCCAGGATCAGTTGGAGGAAGCGGCCCATACCGCCATGGCAGATGGTTTTATCAGACGGTTGCCGCAGCAGTATGAAACTATGCTGACAGAATCCGGCTCCAATCTGTCACAGGGACAGAGACAGCTGCTGACCATTGCCAGAGCCGTGCTGGCAGACCCGAAGATTCTGATTCTGGACGAAGCCACTTCCTCTGTGGATACCCGCACAGAGATGCAAATTCAGCAGGCCATGAACAATCTGATGAAAGGCCGCACTTCTCTGGTCATTGCACACCGGCTTTCTACCATTCGGGATGCAGACTGTATTGTAGTGCTTGGAAATGGCACTGTAGTAGAAGCCGGAAGCCATGAGGAACTGCTGGCGAAACGGGGAGAATACTATAAACTGTACAGCAAGCAGTTTGCAGGGGCAGCCACGTAAATATAGTAGAGGGAGGACATAAGGGATTGCAAAAATGTGTGGAAGGACGGCAGCTGTGCAAAAGGGATTGCAAAAAAATATTGAGTGTTATCATGTAAGTAATCATATAGAAATCTTTAAAGGGAGGTTGTTTGTTATGAAGAGAAAAGTTGTAAATCTTTGTATGGTACTGTGTGGTGTGTTGCTGGTATCGTTTTTTCCATATTTTAAAGCGGACGCATATGTGAAAAATGGATAGAAGGTTTCAAAAAAGATCGGACAACGTTTTTCTTTTGCGAAAATGACTTGACAAACGGATGGATTTTGCATAGACTGAAGTAGGACAACAATGTGAACGGTTTGGCAGTCATGCAGACAGTCTTTTGGACAATTGACTTTGTACCAGGCCGGGGTAGAATGCAGTGAACGGAAGAGTACCTGAGGAAATGAGCCAGAGAGAATCTGTCATAGGCTGAAAGCAGATTTGTCAGGAAGACAGGGAAGTGTGCATCCGGGAGCAGGTTCGGTGAATGATGAGCCGGGCACGGTAGCAGCCGTTATGTGCATTGAGTGAGGGTCAGTGTCAAACTGCCCTAATAAGAGTGGAACCGCGGACAGCCGTCTCTTGTAGGAGAGAGGCTGTCCTTTTTGTGTCAATAAAATGAAAGAAAGAGGGCTGTCTTACTATGAAGCTGGTCGATTTTGTAAAAGAGGAGATTGCGGTGATTCGTGAGCGAGACCCGGCGATCAAAAGCAATGCAGAGGTACTGCTATACCCATGCTTTCATGCGATTTTATGGTATAAGGTGGCGCACAAGCTGTATAACAGGGAGCATTTTTTCCTTGCCAGATGGATTTCCCAGCGAACTGCCCGCAGAACAGGCATCGAAATTCATCCAGGTGCTGTCATCGGCAAAGGTTTGTTTATTGATCACGGAACCGGCGTGGTCATCGGGGAAACCTGTATCATTGGGGAAAATGTGACACTGTATCAGGGGGTTACATTAGGTGGTACTGGAAAAGAACAAGGCAAGCGGCATCCTACCATCGGCAACAATGTGATGATCAGCGCAGGAGCCAAAGTGCTTGGTTCTTTCAAAGTAGGAGATAATAGTAAAATCGGAGCCGGTTCTGTGGTGGTGAAGCCAGTGCCTCCCAATTCCACGGTGGTAGGGGTACCAGGACAGGTGGTGAAACGAAACAATGTGCGGTTGCCCCAGTCCGATCTGGACCAGATTCACATTCCTAATCCGGTATCCAATGACATCAACCTGTTGAAACAGGAAAATGATGAGCTCCGTTGGATTCTTCGTACCCTGTTAAATGAGGGCAGTGAGCCGGAGGAGCAGGAGCGTGCCAGACGGAGTCTGATGCAGGAAAGCAGAATGAACAACTGGGAATATGGCACAGACGGAGACGGAATCTGAAATCGATAAAAAGTAAAGGAGATTACAAATTATGAAGATTTATAACACACTGAGTAGAAGTAAGGAAGAATTTATTCCACTAGAAGAAGGAAAGGTCAAGATGTATGTATGCGGTCCTACTGTATACAACTTGATCCACATTGGCAATGCCCGCCCTATGATCGTATTTGATACGGTGAGACGGTACCTGGAATATAAAGGATATGATGTGAATTATGTATCCAACTTTACGGACGTAGATGACAAAATTATCAAAAAA
>ONWL01000253.1 GCA_900321525.1 uncultured Eubacteriales bacterium | reverse complement strand
TCCGGATTTAAAGATTCCAGAACCCACGAAGACACCCTCTGCACCCAGCTGCATCATCAACGCTGCATCTGCCGGAGTGGCCACACCACCTGCTGCAAAATTCACCACCGGAAGTTTTCCATGTTCATGCACATATGCCACCAGTTCATAGGGGACACGCAGTTCCTTTGCCGCTTCAAACAATTCATCCTTCCGCATGGAAGTCAGCTTTGCGATCTCTGCATTCATTTTTCTCATATGCCGCACTGCCTGTACGATATCCCCTGTTCCCGGTTCTCCTTTGGTACGGATCATAGATGCACCTTCATTGATCCTGCGCAGGGCTTCTCCCAAATCTCTGGCACCACATACAAAAGGAACTTTAAAGTCTCTCTTGTTGATATGGTACACATCATCTGCCGGAGAAAGTACCTCAGATTCATCTATGTAGTCAATTTCAATGGCCTCCAAAATCTGGGCTTCCACAAAATGTCCAATCCGGCATTTTGCCATCACGGGTATGCTGACGGCCTCCTGGATGCCACGGATCATTTTTGGATCACTCATCCTGGATACGCCGCCTGCGGCACGGATATCTGCCGGAATCCGTTCCAATGCCATCACTGCGCAAGCGCCTGCCTGTTCTGCGATCTTCGCCTGTTCCGGCGTGGTCACATCCATGATGACGCCGCCTTTTAACATCTGTGCCAATCCTTTGTTCAAATCATATTGTGTGTTGCTCATCAAACCATCCTCCTTATTTTGAATATACGTAACTGCAAAGTTACGAAGCAGTTACGAATGGACTTATGATAGCGCACATCTGACCATATTAAAATAGCCAATATGATTATTTTTTTAATGGTCAGATTGAAAATCTGTCACCACATACCCTGCTTGTATCACTGCCTGCCGCAGAGCAGTCTCATCCGGCGGCGTCTTAAGCCGTACTTTTGCACGGTGATTGCTGATGTCTACCTTTGCCCAGACACCCTCTTGTGCATCCAATGCATTTTCCACACGGCGGGCGCAATTTTCACAGGTCATACCTGCTATTGTCAATTCCACCAGATACGGATAGTGAGACGGATTCCGGTCTTTGACTACACGTTTCTTTTCCACTGCCTGATGTTCCCCGCAACAGCCGCCACCATACTTCATTTTCCGGTACACCGATCGAACCGCCCATGCAAGGATTGCAGCCAGTCCCATAACCAGTATATACTCCATTATTTCGTTCTTCCTCCCATACCACAGTTTTGGCTGCAGCCGGCACAGTTTCCGCAGCAGTTCCTGCCCTGCTTTTTCGTCTTCACGCACTGCCACACAGCCCATCCCACTACTGCAGTCAGCATGACAACCAACAAAATATCCCATACACTCATATGCCGCTCCTTTTTTAAATGCATGATCAGGAAATTGCACAATGGCATCACCCTGCCATGCCCAGTAACAATCCGATCAAACGTACACCAAATGCCGCAATCCATGCCACCACGCATTGCCATACTACTAGGCTCACTGCCCACTTGGTGCCAAGCTCCCGCTTCACAGATGCCACTGCTGCCACACAAGGGGTGTACAACAGAGAGAATACCAGCAGGGATGCTGCTGCCAGTGAACGCATGGCAGTGGACACACTTCCGCCAAACAGGATTTCCAAGGTAGATACCACGCTTTCCTTTGCCATAAATCCACTGATCAGAGAGGTGCAGATACGCCAGTCGCCTAGTCCCAGAGGCTGCATGGCAGGTGCCAGCACACCGGAAATGAGAGCTAGAATGCTGTTTTTGGAATCCTCTACAATATTCAGATGAATATCAAAACTCTGCAGGAACCATACCACGATGGTTGCGATCAGAATGACAGAAAATGCCTTCTGCAGGAAATCCTTTGCCTTTTCCCACAAAAGCTGCGCCACATTTTTTGCACCCGGCATCCGGTAATTGGGCAGTTCCATGACAAAAGGCGCTGCCTCTCCACGAAACAGTGTACCTTTGTATAAGAATGCCACTACAATTCCCATGATGATACCCATCAGGTACAAACCGATCATGATGAGTGCCTTGTGATTTGGAAAAAACGCATTGACAAAAAAGGCATAAATGGGCAATTTTGCGGTACAGCTCATAAATGGTGTCAGCAAGATCGTCATCTTTCTGTCACGCTCACTTGGCAGCGTTCTGGTGGACATCACTGCCGGTACGGTACAGCCAAATCCGATAAGCATGGGTACGATGCTTCGCCCGGATAAGCCAATTTTCCGCAGTAACTTGTCCATAAAGAATGCCACACGGGCAATATAGCCGCTGTCTTCTAACAAAGACAGAAAGAAGAACAATGTCACAATGATCGGCAGGAAGCTGAGCACACTTCCCACACCGGCAAACATACCATCAATGATCAGTCCATGAATGGCTTCATTCACATTGGCAGCTGTCAGAGCTTTGTCTGTCACTTCCGTCAGCAGATCAATGCCCCTTTCTAACAATCCCTGCAAGCCTGCGCCGATTACATTGAAGGTCAGCCAGAACACTGCCGCCATAATGCCGATAAATGCAGGTATGGCAGTATATTTTCCGGTGAGAATCTGATCCATCTTCTGGCTGCGAATCCGCTCTTTGCTTTCTCTTGGCTTTTTCACAGTCTTTTCGCACACCTTCTGGATAAAAGCAAACCGCATATCTGCAATGGCGGCGCTTCGGTCCAGTTCCCGCTCTGTTTCCATCTGGACAATGATATGTTCCATCATTTCTGTTTCATTTTGATCTAACATGAGCTGTGCCCCAATCAAAGAATCGCCTTCGATCACTTTGCTGGCT
>ONWL01000092.1 GCA_900321525.1 uncultured Eubacteriales bacterium | reverse complement strand
CAATACGGAGGTGTATTTGATCCGGTATTGGTGTCAGGCGGCACAGGAGGCAGGGTTTCCGGTCACCAGAGAGCATGGACTGAGGATTCGCAGTCTGGCAGGAGAGTATGCGGCGCCATTGTTACAGGAATGGTTTGGACCGGAGTTTGATTACCAGAAGATTCGCAGCCGGAGAAAGGAATTGATGAAGGCTCATATTGCGGAGCATGGCATTGAGATGAAGCCGGGTGTGGTGGAACTTTTGACCTGGCTACGTGAAAGAGGCATACAGACGGCGGTGGTGACAGCCACAGACAGAGAGCGTACCACTGCGTATTTGCGGTCTATTGGCATTTATGATCTGTTTGATCGGATTATTTGTGCCACAGAGGTGCCTCACGGCAAGCCCCAGCCGGATGTATATTTGCATGCCTGTCGGGAACTGGGACTTTCACCACAGGACTGTCTGGCAGTGGAGGATGCACCCAATGGTGTGCTGGCGGCTTATCGTGCCGGGGTGCCCGTGGTGATGGTGCCGGATCAGAGTGAGCCGGATGAGGAACTGTCTGGTCTGTTGTATGACCGGGCAGAGAGTCTTCTGGTACTGAAGGAGAAGTTAGAGCCATGCCAGGGAGCGTCTGTTTCACCTTCTGATGTAGGATGACAGAGGCAAACAGGTGGAGTGGAAGTATAAAATCCATTTCAAATCCACTCTGTCGATGGAATTTTTACCTGAACAAACAACTCAGGATTTTGCTTTGCAAAACCTTCGCGAAATATTGCCCCCTGAATAGAGGTCATTACATATCAGTTACTATAGATTATTATAAGGAAAAGAAACATGGAAGAAACCAAATATATTAAAATTCGTGGTGCGTCAGAAAATAATTTAAAGAAAATCGACCTGGAGATTCCCAGAGAGAAGCTGGTGGTATTTACCGGACTCAGTGGTTCCGGTAAATCCTCGCTGGCGTTTGATACCATTTTTGCAGAAGGCCAGAGACGGTATATGGAGTCTTTATCTTCTTATGCAAGACAATTTTTAGGGCAGATGGAAAAGCCGGATGTGGAGAGCATCGAAGGGTTGTCTCCAGCCATTTCCATTGACCAGAAATCCACCAATCGAAATCCCCGTTCTACTGTGGGAACGGTGACGGAAATTTATGACTATCTGCGTCTGTTGTATGCCCGTGTGGGGGTGGCTCATTGCCCTTCTTGTGGCAGAGAGATTCACAAACAGACGGTGGATCAGATGGTAGACCAGATCATGAAGCTGCCGGAGCGCATCAAATTTCAGGTATTGGCACCGGTTGTTCGTGGCAAAAAAGGGCGTCATGAAAAGCTGTTAGATCATGCCAGACGAAGTGGATATGTGCGTGTGCGGATTGACGGCAACCAGTATGAGTTGTCAGAGGAAATCCAGTTGGATAAAAACATCAAGCACAACATTGAAATCATTGTAGACCGGCTGGTGGTGCGGGAAGGAATCGAGAAACGTCTCACCGATTCTCTGGAAAATGCCTTGTCTCTCACCGATGGGCTGGTGCTCATTGATGTGATTGAGGGAGAACCCATGCACATGAGCCAGAGTTTTTCCTGTCCGGTCTGCGGCATCAGCATAGAAGAGATTGAACCGAGAAGTTTTTCATTTAACAATCCATTCGGCGCCTGCCCGGAATGTTTTGGACTGGGATATAAGATGGAGTTTGATGAGGATTTGATGATTCCGGACAAGAGTCTTAGCATTGACCAGGGGGCCATTGTGGTGCTGGGGTGGCAGTCCTGTACCGATGAAAGCAGTTATACCCGTGCAGTATTGAATGCATTGGCAAAGGAATTCGGTTTTTCCCTGAGCACCCCCTTTGAGGATTATTCAAAGGAAATTCATGACATTCTGATTTATGGTACAGACCGCATGGTAAAGGTGCACTATAAAGGGCAGCGTGGGGAAGGCGTCTATGATGTGGTATTTGAGGGGCTGATCCGCAATGTGGAACGACGTTATCGGGAAACCAGTGCAGAGTCTACCAAGGCGGAGTATGAGACATACATGCGGATCACCCCTTGTAAGCTATGCAAAGGACAGCGGTTGAAACAGAGTTCTCTGGCGGTGACAGTGGCGGATTTGAACATTTATGAAATGACCAGTATGTCCATTAAAAATCTGTATGGGTTTGTCTGCCAAATGCAGCTGACGCCCATGCAGATGTCTATTGGTGCAGAAATCTTAAAAGAAGTCAAGGCCAGATTGAAGTTTTTGGTAGATGTGGGATTGGAATATCTATCTTTGGCGAGAGCTACAGGTACTTTATCTGGTGGAGAGGCTCAGAGAATTCGTCTGGCCACACAGATTGGTTCCGGTCTGGTAGGGGTGGCGTATATTTTGGATGAGCCCAGTATCGGCCTGCACCAGAGAGACAATGACAAATTGCTTGGCACATTGAAACACTTGCGTGACCTGGGCAACAGTGTGCTGGTGGTGGAACATGATGCGGATACCATGATGGAGGCAGATTGTATTGTGGACATCGGACCGGGTGCCGGCGAGCATGGCGGGGAAGTCATTGCGGTGGGCACAGCAGAGGAAATTATGGCATGTGAGAATTCTGTGACCGGTGCCTATTTGAGCGGACGGCTGGAAATTCCGGTGCCGGAACAGAGGCGGAAACCAGCCAACTGGCTGACCGTAAAAGGCGCGGCAGAAAATAATCTGAAACAGATTCAGGTGCAGTTTCCACTGGGCGTCTTTACCTGTGTGACCGGCGTATCCGGTTCGGGAAAATCTTCTCTGGTGAACCAGATCCTGTACAAATATCTTGCCAGGAAGCTGAATCGTGCCAGAACAATACCTGGAAGCTTTAAAATTATTGAAGGCACAGAGCATTTAGACAAGGTTATTGCCATTGACCAGAGTCCCATCGGGCGCACGCCCCGTTCCAATCCGGCTACTTATACCGGTGTATTTGATATGATTCGGGATTTGTTTGCTTCTACTCCGGATGCAAAGGCAAAGGGGTACAGCAAAGGCCGGTTCAGTTTTAATATCAAAGGCGGTCGCTGTGAAGCATGCAGTGGGGATGGTATTATTAAGATTGAAATGCATTTCCTGCCGGATGTGTATGTGCCATGTGAAGTGTGTCAGGGAAAGCGGTATAACAGAGAAACACTGGATGTATTGTACAAGGGAAAGAACATTTATGATGTGCTGAATATGACGGTAGAGGAGGCTTTACAATTTTTTGAACATCTGCCTTCTATCCGCAGAAAGATTGAGACTTTATATGATGTGGGATTGTCTTATATCCGGCTGGGACAGCCGTCTACCACCTTATCCGGCGGGGAAGCCCAGAGAGTGAAGCTGGCCACAGAGTTGAGCCGACGGAGTACAGGCAAGACCATCTATATTCTGGATGAGCCTACCACCGGTCTGCATTTTGCAGATGTCCATAAGCTGACGGAGATTTTACAGCAGCTGACAGAAGGCGGCAATACGGTAGTGGTCATTGAGCACAATCTGGATGTGATCAAGACCGCAGACTATATCATCGACATGGGTCCGGAAGGGGGCGAAGGCGGTGGAACGGTAGTGGCTTGCGGTACACCGGAGGAAGTGGCAGAAGTAGAGGCCTCCTATACCGGACAGTATCTGAAAAAGATTTTGCCCAAATATAAAGTGAAATAATGTGGGTTTGAATGGATAGACCTGAGATGAGGAACAAAGGAATCTGAGAAAAGTATTGATTTTTAAAGTGTATTCTGTCATAATAAATCTGGCAAGCAGACAGGCGGTCTGTCAGGAAGCGCACTGTTTGTAACAGAGAGAACATATCAGACGTATCTTCCGGAACAGGGGGATACGTCTGTAGGTGTATAAAGACATGGAAACGTGAGATACTTTGGAACGGAAACAGTTTGGAATGGAGAAGCACAATATGACAAATGGAACAGTACGTCTGAAAAAAGGAGAAGGCAGATTTTTAAAAGCCGGTGGCGCATGGATTTATGACAATGAGATTGACAGCGTGACCGGTACTGTGGCAGACGGAGAACTGGTAAAGGTAGAGGATTTTGACGGATATCCTATGGGAACCGGTTTTTATAACGGACATTCCAAGATTCGGATTCGCATGATGAGCCGCAGACCGGAACAGGTCATTGACCGGACATTTTTGGCACAGCGTGTAGCAGATTGTTTGCAGTATCGAAAGCATACGATAGAGATGGATAGCTGCCGGTTGATTTTTGGAGAAGCAGATTTTCTGCCAGGAATTGTGGTGGATAAGTTTTCGGATGTGCTGGTGGTACAATCGCTGGCTCTTGGAATCGACCGGTTTAAATTGGATATCATCGAGGAATTGAAATCCCAGCTGGCAGAAATGGGCATGCCTATTCGCGGGGTGTATGAACGAAGCGATGCAAAAGTACGCCTTCAGGAAGGGATGGAACGGGTCAAAGGGTTTATCGGAGTCCCATTTGATACGAAGGTACCCATTGTGGAAAATGGAGTCAAGTATCTGGTGGATGTGGCAGATGGACAGAAGACCGGATTTTTCTTAGACCAGAAAAACAACCGTGCTTCCATTCATAAACTTTGTCCAGGGGCGAAGGTATTGGATTGCTTTACCCATACCGGTTCTTTTGCACTGAATGCAGGCATTGCAGGTGCGGCAAGTGTATTGGGCGTAGATGCTTCTGAACTGGCAGTGGCACAGGCACAGGAGAATGCACGGCTCAATGGTTTGGAAGATGTGGTGAAGTTTCAGGCGGCAGATGTGTTTGAACTGCTTCCGAAGCTGGAACAGCAGGGGGAACAGTTTGATGTGGTGATTTTGGATCCGCCTGCTTTTACCAAATCACGGAATTCTGTGAAGAATGCCATTAAGGGGTATCATGAGATCAATCTGCGTGGCATGAAGCTGGTAAGGGATGGAGGCTATCTGGCAACTTGTTCCTGCTCCCACTTTATGACGCCTGAATTGTTTACCCAGACCATTGGCAAGGCCGCAAGAAATGCCCACAAGCGTCTCAGGCAGGTGGAGTACCGGACACAGGCACCGGATCATCCGTTTTTATGGGCAGCAGAAGAATCTTTGTACTTGAAATTTTATCTTTTCCAGGTGTGTGATGAAAAATAAAATGAAACAGTTGAGAAAGACCGCAGCGTTGTGTGCGGTCGCAGTGCTGGTCAGCGGATGTAGTGAGGATTGGTCACAGGTGACCATTGTAGATGAAGGACATGCCGGGGCTGTGCAGGTTGGTTTGGAGCGGGAAGAAACAGAATTTCAGACCATCCACCAAGAGACAGCAGCAGAAGGCAGAGAGGAAACGGTGGCAGGAGAAGAGGAGCCAATTCCCGAAACCGAACCGGCAGAGACAGAAAATGTGCCTTTTGCACTACTGAATCGTTTGGACATTAGTGCAGAGGCTTATTGTGTGATTGACGGAGAGACCGGTGCAGTGGTAAGCGGATATCGTCCCAATGGGCAGTATGCACCGGCAAGCATTACCAAGGTGTTGACGGCTCTGATCGTGGCGGAGCAGTGTCCCGATTTGAGTGCGACAGTAGAAGTGACCAGAGCGGATATAGATGCAGTTGCCATGCTCAGTTCTACTATGTCTCCTATGATTCGAGAAGATGAGGTGATGAGTGTACAGGATCTGCTGTATGGCATGCTGTTGGAGTCTTCCAATGCCTGTGCCACTGTGTTGGCACGGTATGTATCCGGCAGTGAGACAAAGTTTGCCAAACTGATGAATGCACGCATTGCGGAGATCGGGGCAACCGACAGCCATTTTGTGAATCCCCATGGATTGGACGCAGAAGGACAGTATGTGTCTGCCAGAGATATGGCATTGATCATGCAGGAAGCATTGCGCAATCCAGTAACGGCACTGGCATTGTCCACTGCCAGCTATCAGACCCAGCCCACCAATCTGTTTGGCAGCCGTATATTGAAAATGGGGCATATGATGGTAAATGGAGATATTCCGGTCAACGGTGTGTATGCCGGAAAGACTGGTTTTACGTTACAGGCAGGGTATACGATGGTGACAGCTGCCAGAAGAGACGGACACAGTCTGATTGCGGTGACCCTTGGCAGCACATATGGCAGCAATTATGGGGATATGGAGGCAGTGATTGAATATGGATTTGCCTGTATGTCCGGTGCGGATTACCAGGCTGCGCCTCATGCCTATACCCCCAGATTGGCAGAGCTGGATGAGAATCATATGACGTTACAGTGTCAGGTCAATCGGGGAGCCACAGATGTGAAATATGCGGTCTGGTCGCTGGCAAACGGGCAGGACGATCTGGTCTGGTATGACTGCACAG
>ONWL01000285.1 GCA_900321525.1 uncultured Eubacteriales bacterium | reverse complement strand
CATCCAATCTTCTTTCCGGTAATCTGCCATAGAAGTTCGTATGGACAATTCCGGCTGAAACTTCTCTTTGTATGTTCTCAAGCTCTTTGCCCGGAGGTTTTCCTCTGCCTTGACTTCTAAAGGAATCACTCGTTCTCCGTCATCCACCAAAAAATCAATCTCGCAAGAGCCACGTTCATTCGTATAATAGTAAATCTGTAATTCAGCCTTTGTGACAAGCTGCTGTAGTACGTACTGTTCTGTCAGCGCACCTTTGAATTCCACAAACAGACCATTGCCATCCAGTAAAGTACGCTGTCCCAATCCTGCCATACACCCAAGTAATCCCACGTCCACAACAAAAAGCTTAAATGCTTTCCCATCTTCATATGCCTTCAATGGCAAATGGGGCATATTCACACGATTCACTTTGTGCACCAGACCGCAATCCGACAGCCACAATAGGGCTGCCTCATATTCTTTCGCTCGGGCTCCTTCCCGAACCAGTCCGTAAATAAACTTTTTATTCTCTTTGGCCAACTGAGAAGGGATGCTGTTCCAAAGCATGCGAATTCTGGGCACAATTTCATTGGGTGCATGTTTGGAAAAATCCTGCTCATAGGCTGATAAGATTCTCTTTTGCACCTCCCGCACTTCATTGAAATCCTGATTTTCTGAAAAACGCAAAACGGCTTCCGGCATACCACCTACAAAATAATATTGCTTCAATGCATCAATATAAGTCTGTTTAAACGCCGTAATCATGGAAAAATCATGGGTTGACAGCAGTTCTACAAACTGCTCCTGCCCTGTCGCCATCAGAAATTCTCGAAACGTAAGCGGATACAGTTTCAAAAAATCCACCTTTCCCACCGGAAAAGAAGTACCGCTGTGCAATGCTATTCCAAGCAAAAAACCCGCACAGATGATGTGATACTGAGGTGCATCTTCACAAAAATATTTTAAACTAGACAAGGCTTTCGGCACTTCCTGCACTTCATCAAAAATAATCAATGTAGCTGCAGGATCAATCTTCCTCCCGGCATACAATTCCAATCCAAGAATCAACCGCTCTGTATTCAAATCTGTGGCAAATAAATCTGCCATTCTGCGATTGGAATCAAAGTTGATGTAAACTGTATCCTCGTAGGCTTTCTGCCCAAACGCCTTCATCAGCCATGTCTTTCCAACCTGACGTGCCCCCTCAATAATCAGAGGTTTCCGATAGGGGCTTTCCTTCCATTTGTAGAGACTTTCCATTGCAAAACGATACATAGATACACCTCCCATATGTCTGTCTATGTATAGTATAACAGAGGATCACAAAAAATACAACGAAGTTTCGATCTATAAACACAAAAAATACAGCGAACTTTCGTTTTGTTAATACAAAAAATACAACGAACTTTTGTTGTACAAACACAGAAAATACAACAAAATTTGATTGAACTCATATCGGCTTTCTGATTACAGAAAAACTCCGCAAGGTGAAATCCCCTGCGGAGTACGGATTCATGCAATCTTTTTCATAAACCATTTTATCCAGTTTTATATCACTCTCTTATGATTGGCATCTTTCATACAGCCGTGTACGTGATTTTTTCACATAGCTGGATACTATTTTTCCCACGGTTGTACAACACCACGGATTTCATTGATATCCTGAATTCCCTTTTCATCCAGCCATCCATTGATCTCATCAATAATCTGAAGAGGTGCATATGGATTTCTGAATATGGCAGCTCCCACTTCTACACATGTTGCGCCTGCCATGATCATCTGGATGGCTTCTTCCCCGGTGGTAACCCCACCAATTCCCAGAATCGGAATATTGACTGCATTTGCCACTTCCCATACCATTCGAAGTGCAATGGGGAAAATCGCCTCTCCGGAATATGCGCCTACATTGTTATGGAAAAACGGTCTGCGCGTATTGATGTCAATCTTCATGGCATGTATGCTGTTGATCAGGGAAACTGCATCTGCTCCGCTGCTTTCGGCGGCCTTTGCGATTTCTCCGATATCTGCCACATTTGGAGACAGTTTGACAATCAACGTTTTATCTGTCATTTCCCGGATGATTTTCGTGATCCGTTCTGTTCCCTCACAGGAAGTACCGAGAGGTGCACCGGATGTATTCGGACAGGATATGTTCAATTCGATGATAGGTGCGTCTGTCTCATTCAGTTTTTCCACAATTCTGCAATATTCTGCCTCATCGTTTCCTGCAATGTTGCTCAGGATATTGGTTCCTTTGGAAAGCAGATTTGGAAGTTCACTTGCAATATAGTGGTCGATTCCCGGATTTTGCAGTCCCACGGAAAAAAGCAAGCCTGACGGGACCTCCACAATCCGTTTCCCAAGATTGCCATTTCTCTTGTGCAGCGTGGTTCCCTTT
>ONWL01000308.1 GCA_900321525.1 uncultured Eubacteriales bacterium | reverse complement strand
TGTTCCTGCTTCTGGCTTTCTGACTGCCTGTTTTGCAGGCTGGGTTCCTGCTCCCTGTTTTTCTTTTGTCTCGGAAGACACCCCGTTTGCTGCCACATATTCCTGCACCGTAGCCTGTATCCCTGACAGCATGGTCTTCAACTCCTGCTTCTTCTTTTTTCCATATGTTTTAATTGATTCTAATAGTTTCATAGACATCCTTTACTTTGCCGCCAAACGATACGTTGTCCAATGTTGATCCTCTCTTCACATCTTTCACTGCGCCTGTCTGACACAATCCACAAACGCCTTGATTTTTTTTGGATCTTTTCCACATCCATCGGACTTTTCCACACCAGAAGACACGTCTACCCCGTCCGGTTGTACATACCGGATGGCCTCTTCCACATTGCCTGCATGAAGCCCTCCTGCCAGAAGCAACAACTTTTCATCTCTTGGAATCTGCTGTACCAAACTCCAGTCAAATGTTTTCCCGCTGCCTGGTTCACAGGCATCAAACACATATCCGGCAATCTTCTCACATTGATGATACTGTTCATATCGCTTCATATCAGTGACATTAAAGGCCTTCAGAATAGGAAGGTGAATCTCGGATAACAATTCCTCTTTCAGTTCTCCATGAATCTGAATATAATCAAACCCAGCTGCTTCGATTTCCCTGACCTGCTGCAAATCAGGAGATACCACCACTGCCACTTTTTGAATTTCTGGTCCCAGTACCTCCATAATTTCCCTGGCCTGCATAATTGTAATATTCCGCTTACTCTTTGAAAAAAACAACACCATTCCTGCCAAATCTATCTGCTGTTCATTGCAATAACCGGCCTCTAATGGACTAGTCAAACCACAAATTTTAATCTTCATATATCATATTCCTCTCTGCAATTCCATCCTTTTCACTCTACTTTTATTATAAACGTTTCGGAAAACTTTGCAATGAGGAATCATCGAACTTTCCGCAAGACTTTCTATTACACAAAAACAGACCATTAAAAATGATCTGCTCTGTCCCAATACATTATTCTGTTTTCTGGTATACTCGTACATAATCCACTTCAAATACCGCATTGGTAAAATCTGTCGTCTCATCCGGATGCCCCGGCCAGTCACCACCCACTGCCAGATTCAGCTGCAAATAAAATGTCTGATCAAATGGAGCCGGAAAATCCAACTTGTCAATTCCATTGAAAGAACAGAACCAGTCATGTGCAGTGTAATTCAGTTCATCATCCACATAAAAACGCATCTCATCCGGCTCCCACTCCACAGAAAATTCATGGAACTCATCTGCAAAAGATCCGTTCTCTAATTTGTATGCACCTTGCTGCTGCAAATGTGGCGCACCATAATGAATGGTAGAATAAGTAGTTGTCACATCATCTCCCAAAATCTCCATGATGTCAATTTCTCCACAGGTGGGCCAATGCCCATACAGTGCCTCATCAGTGGGAAGCATCCAGATCGCTGGCCAAAGCCCCTTTCCTGCTGGCACTTTGCCACACACCACAATCTTCCCATACATCATGTCCATCTTATCCTGTGTGGTTACTTTACCAGAAGTATAGGACTTGCCGCCCGTTTCGCTGATATTTTCAATGGCCCTAAGCATCAGCTTTCCATCCTCTATGTATACATTTTCCTCTGACAATTCATACGATTGGAGTTCATGATTGTTGGCACCTCGCAGTGCAAATACCATGCTCCAGATACTTTTATCCAGTTCCGGCTCAGAAAATTCATCATGCCACACCAATTCATAACCCTCGTATTGAGGGATCGGATTCCCCTGATCATCTACTGCTTCTGAGAGATTTTCTATTGATAAAATTTCTTCTGTCTCTATCAGAACCAGCTCTTCTTCTGAAAAAGTGCCTTCTTCTGTTTTTTCTTTTTCTACCAAAACCGCTTCTTCTCCTGCCGCATCAGATGGCATCATTTCTATAGTCTGTATCTCTTCTACTGTACTGCTTATTCTTGCGGAATTTTGCCGTGCACACCCTGCCAGCAATACCATACCACATACCACTCCTGTCAGCATCCATTTTGTACTTTTCATTTTAATCTCCATTCCGCCGCCTTTGGCTTGCGGCACAAATAGTAATGAAAGTATCGACCTTCCTCCGCACTGTGTCTATAATAGAGGTGAGAA
>ONWL01000081.1 GCA_900321525.1 uncultured Eubacteriales bacterium | reverse complement strand
CTTGGTTATTTGTTTGTGATGGCAAAGAAGGGCGCGCCGGATGAAGAAGACGGGAAACCGGCACCGGTATGGAAGCTGTTACTGCTGACTGTCATTGGTGTAGTCTTGATTTTATTGGGAAGTGACATTACAGTAGATGCAGCCACTGCCATCGCTACGGCACTTGGCATGAGTACCCGATTCATCGGTCTGACCATCGTGGCACTGGGAACATCTCTGCCAGAGCTGGTGACATCTGTGACAGCTGCCATGAAGAAACAGGCAGATATTGCCATTGGCAATATTGTGGGCAGCAACATTTTCAATATTTTGTTTGTGGTGGGAACCACTGCGTTGATTCGCCCCATTGCGTTTCAACCCTCTTTTCTGGTGGACATGCTAGTGGCAGTCATAGCAGGTGTGTTGTTGTGGCTCTGTGTGGTACGACAGAAAAAATTGACTCGTATAGGAGGCATTGTTTTTCTGGTGGGATATGCCGCCTATTTTGTATATTTGATGATGTAAAGTGGACATACCATTATAAAAAGAGTTTGACGATCATAGAAACTTGTGTGATCGTCAAACTCTTTTTATGTATTATATCACTGGTTTGTGTTTCAGATGTTGCAGGTAAAGGGCATAGCAGAAACCAGGAACAATGCTCATCCATAATTCGTGGCGGTAAGGACCCTTGTAACTGTATTGCTTACTCTGATGGAGAAAACGGTAAGCCGTATATTGTATCATGTTGGCATAACGGGATGCAAATCCTTTTGCCAGGTCAATGCGGCTTCCATAAAAAATCTGAGTGCCGATCGGATTTTTTATCAACTTATGCAGCAAAGGCAGTCCTTCGTAGGTCTGGGGCATAGCGGGACGTACCAGCAGGTCTCTTGGAAAGGGGAGGAGCGCATAGGTTTTGTCCAGCTGGTAATACAACACATCATTCAGCATAAACTCTTCTCCTGCAATGACAGGAAACTGGTATTGACGCAGAATTTCTGTCCGATATGCCACTGCCCGGTAAACCGGCAGTTCATAAACGGAAATGAAATGCCTGGAAAAACGCTTTCGCAAATTGGAAGAAGAGGTCAGCTCAATGGTACTGTCATAAAAGGTGGTGCTGTGGGTGGTGTACATTTCTCCACCAATGCGCACGCCTTTTACGCTGCGGGCATAGGCAATGGCACCACAGATTTCCCGATTTTCATAAGGGTCTGGTGGTAGTTCCTTTTGCTTTTTTTTCGGTACCAGTTGATAGATTGCCAATTCGTCTTTCATTTCCACTAGGGGTGTTCTTGTACTGCCATAAAAGGTACTGGAGGACCAGGCGGCATTGATTTCATGCATGGTAATTTTCTCCGGAACAGGAGGGGCTTCTGGTTCTGGTGTGGGTTTCGGCTCTGGTTCTGGTTCCGGTTCTGGTATAGGCTCTGGTTCCGGTGTCTCAGCTGCTTTTGCTTCTGCTGCCAGTTGTTCCTGTTCCTCCAGAAAATGTTGTGCCTTTTTGGTTCTCAGTACAGTCCCCTCCAGATGCTGTTCTACCTCTGTTGCAGTCGTCTTCTTCATGAAGGTGACCTGTCCGGTTGGCATAACATTGAATTTCTTCTGAAAACTGCGTTCCTTGCGGTAGTTGTACAGCGTATCCAGATAGTCAAAAAGATTTCTCCCTGTGGGAGAAGGGAACGCTTTTTTGGCCGTTTTTGCTTTTTTCTTTTTGTGTAGTAAGTCAATCAGCCTTTTCAGTAAAGGGAAATGGGTTCTTTCCGGCGTAGTGGCCAGTTTTTGCTCCAGAGCTGCAGCGGTATCCTGGGGGGCAGGAGGCGGCGTTTCTTCTGGCTGTGCCTCTTTTGGAGAATCTGGCTGTAAGGACTGATGATTATACAGCCGATTCGTGGCATGGTAAGTGTCTTTCCAATAGTTTTGCAGCGCCTCTACAAACTCATCTGTGATAAAATCTTCTGGTTCTAAGCAGAAGAACAGTTCCCCTTTTGCGTTTTTCAATGCGGTATTAAACCCTACGTTTTGTCCAGGTTCGGTTAATTTGAAAATGCTGATATTGAGATCATCGGCAACAATCCACTGGGTGACGAGCTTCATGGTTTCTTCATCCCTGGGATCTACTGTGATGATCCATTCAAAATCCGTATAGAACTGCACCAGAAGATTGGAATACATTTGGGGCAGCAGTCTTGCCTGTCCATAAACATGTGTAAAAATGGTTAAAAACATATCGTGCCTCAAAAGCATGGAATTTCAAAGCAGACAGTTCTGCTTTGGATGCTTCTTTCTAAATTCAGTATAGCATGGTTTCCTGTATTTGCACAGTTTTTTCCGTCATGAGATTTGTGCTGCAAAATATCTGGATCGGATGGAAGTTCCGTAACAGAAAAGGACGGCACAATGACGAATTCGCTTAATTTTAACTCAAAAAGATTTACAAAACAAAAACATATGAGTATACTGATAGTATAAGCAATTTGTAAGCGGATACAATCAAAAGGGAGAAACGTGAGTTATGGCAAAATCGGTCAGGTTAATAGACATTGCCCAGCCTTTGGGAGTCAGTACCGTGACAGTTTCCAAGGCATTGTCCGGGCAGAAAGGGGTCAGTGAGGAAATGCGGGAGAAGATTGTCCGGCTGGCAAATGAACTGGGATATAAGCAGCCTTCCGCATGGAACAGAGAACGGGAGCAGCAGAGTACGGAAAAGAAAAGTGCCAATATAGGCGTGTTGATTCATGAGAAATATTTTGACAAATACGATTCCTTTTATTTGCAGATGTACAGACAGGTGGCGATGATTGGGGCTTCTGAAAACAACTTCACATTGATGGAAGTGGTGACCTGTGAAATGGAAAGGGGACTGGCAGTTCCAAAGCTCATACAGGAGCAGAAGGCAGATGGGATCCTTGTCATTGGCAAACTGTCCGATGCATATTTAGATTTCTTGAGTAATACCGTACAGCAGCCTCAGGTGTATCTGGATTTTTATGATGAGGCGCAGAAGGTGGATGCGGTGGTATCAGATAGTTTTTATGGTGCCTACGTGCTGACCAATTATCTGTTTGACATGGGGCATGAGAAAATCGGCTATGTGGGAACCCTCTGTGCCACCAGTTCCATTACAGACCGGTATCTGGGATATGTGAAGTCACTGTTAGAGCACGGTGTGCAGGTGCGTCCGGACTGGCAATTGGATGATAGAGAAAAAGAAACGGGTATCATGGATGAGGCGCAGTTTTTGCAGCTTCCGGAAGAAATGCCGACGGCTTTTGTGTGCAATTGTGACAAGGTTGCCAGTATGCTGATTCGAAAGCTGGAGGGCGCAGGTTTTCGAGTACCGGAGGATATTTCTGTGGTAGGATATGACAATTATCTGTATCCGGGGTTGTGTGATGTGGAGATTACCACTTTTGAGGTGGACATTCATGAAATGGCCCTCCAGGCAATGCATATTTTAGAGGAAAAACTGCAAAACAAAAGCAGTCGTCCAGGAAGAACCATTGTGGAAGGCCATATCGTATTGAAGAACAGCGTCCGGAAACTGGAACATGAGCAGGGAAAACACTGAATCGCTATGAGACCGGAGAAAAGGGTCTCTGGCTCCGGTATTTCAGAGGAGTCAGTCCGGTTTCTCTTTGAAACAGTCGGATAAAATGGCTGGTGTTGGGGATGCCGACGGCAATGCCAACGGCATGTACGGTCAAATCTGTCTGCCAAAGCAGCTGCTTGGCATGGTGGATGCGGACCTGATTTAAATATTGCAGTGGTGAGCAGCCGATGTTTTGAGAAAAGTCTCTGCAAAGCTGATACTTATTCACCTGCAATCGTTTCTCTAACTGACTCAAAGTATGGTTTTGCACATATTCCTGATCAAAGATTTCTTTCATAAACAACACATGTGCCGGATATGCGGCGTGAATAGGGCCGGTATGCAGGGAGATGCATTGGGTCAGCAGATTCAAGATACACTGTGTGAGAAAGAAAGGGGAATCCGGTACTGTATGCTGTAGAAGTCGGTCAAGTTGGTGTAAGTTGTTTTTTAAATGTAAGCCCACATCGCTGTGATACAGTTGCGTCGGCATCAGTCTGGCAGCATAGGGATCCAGGACTGTGCCACTTAAGAAGTAGAATGTACAGGAAAATGGCACTGCTTTGACTAAAAACTCCATGGCACATCTTGGTGGGAGAAACAGCAGTGTGTTTTCGTGAAGAAAAATAGGTTCTTGTGCTGATTCTGTATGGGAGGTCACTGTTTTGTCAGCAGCTTTTCCGGAATCAAAAACCGAAAGATCAGGAGAAGTGTCAATAGAAAACCCAGCCTCTCCTTCTGTAATATAAAGTAATCCATAATAAGGAAGCGGTTCCATCTTACCAGTCAGCGGTGCCAGACAGGTGAGGGTGCCGCTTGTTTTCATGTCTGGAAGCATAGGGTTAGGACAGGACTGCACGCCCTGAAACAATTCTTTGTACGCTATCATAGAAGAATCTTTTCCCGGTACAATATGATTTTGATGATAAAATGAAAAATACATTTCGTATATTCCTTTCTTTCTCTGGGATATTTGGATAGTTGTGGAATTTTAGGCGTATAGGGCTACTTTTGTAGCCTTATTATAATTTATTTGCAATTAAAAATCAATTCAAAAGAGTAAAAATAAAGTTAAAAACAAGTAAAAAATAAGGTTTCCTAAAATGCGACAGGAAAAAATGTTAATTTTGTATAAAAACAAGGCGTGAAATGAAAGCAAACTGGAAAAAATGATGCAAAAACAAAAAGATGCATAGAAATCTCAAGAATGGATAATGATTCAAAATAGAAAAATGCTAAAATAAAATTAAGCTAACAAAGCAAAGAAAGAACGTGACTGTGAGGATGCTGAACAGTTGCGAAAGAACAATTTTATGGAGGCGTTTGATTATGAAAATGAGACGGATTTTGGCATTGTCCCTGGCTGGACTGATGGCTGTGATGACCGCAGGATGCGGCTCTTCTGACAATGGCAAAAAGGCTAGCAGTGTGGAAGTAAAAGAGTATGCAGATGTGACCCTGGGAGAGGATTATACTGATCTGACCGCTACCATTTCTATGTTTAATAACAGAACTGACTTGGATTCTGACGAGTATGGCGGTGTGACATGGAAAGAGTATCTGGCAGAGTTTAATAAAATGTATCCAAACATTACAGTGAATATTACCACTGATACCAACTATGCGGAAGATGCGCTGACTCATTTACAGTCTGGCAATTATGAGACGGTCATCCTGATCCCGGCAGTGGATAAGGCAGATCTGAGTACTTACTTCCTGCCATTCGGCGATCTGGATACCATGAACAAGGAAATCAACTATGCAACTGTATGGGAGTATGAAGGCAAGGTATACGGTGTACCGACGACAGCGACCACACAGGGTATTGTATATAACAAAAAGGTGTTTGAAGAAGCAGGCGTGACCGAACTGCCTACTACACCAGATGAGTTCTTAGAGGCATTACAACAGATCAAGGACAATACCGATGCCATTCCGCTGTATACCAACTATGCAGCAGGCTGGACCATGGGTGCGTGGGATTCTTACATTGGATGCAATGCAACCGGTGATTCCACTTACGCAAACCAGAAGTTGTTACATACACAGGATCCATTCCAGAATTACGGAGATGATACCCATCCATATGCAGTATACAAGATTCTCTATGATGCAGTGGCAAGTGGTCTGACAGAGGAAGACTATACCACCACAGACTGGGAAGGTTGCAAGGGTATGTTAAACAATGGGGAGATCGGCTGTATGGTGCTGGGTTCCTGGGCATATCCACAGATGGAGGCAGCAGGAGATCATGCAGAGGATGTAGGATATATGGCATTCCCGATTTCCGTAGACGGTACACAGTACGCACTGTCTGGTCCGGATTATTCCTTCGGTATCAATGTGAATGCAACTGCTGAAGAACAGGCAGCTGCTATGGTATTTGTCAAGTGGATGACAGAAGAATCCGGCTTTACCTACAATGAAGATGGTTTGCCAATCGTAGCAGGCAGCAACGAAACCAAGCTGTCTTTTGACGGTGTGACATTCCTGCAGGATGAACCGGCACTGGCAGGGGAAGAAGATTTGTTAAATGAACTGAATTCCGAATCTGAGCTGAATGTCAACGGCGGCGGCGACAGAAAGGTGCAGGAGATCATTGAACATGCTTCTAATGGAGATATGACATTTGATGAGATCATGAACCAGTGGAACCAGGCATGGTCTGACGCACAGGCTGCATGCGGTGTAGAGGTTACAGAGTAATCAAGGTGCAGACAGGCGGCTTAAGGGGCAACCTTAGGTCGCCTGTTTTTCAAAATCTGATGCGACAGGATGGGAGGACGGATACGGAACGCAGGTTTGGTTCCGGTGCAGTCCCATAAGGCGTGCGTCAGGATCACAGGAGGGATAGAAGATGGAAAAGAAGCCGTTCCGGCTAAAAAAATGGCTCAAAAGCGGAAAGGGACAGCAGATGCTGTTTTGCGCGTCGTTTACGTTCATTCCATTGCTGTTGTTGTCGGCCGACCGAGATTATCACGCGCTCCCACCTGACACTTGACCTCTATCAGGGATAATCCTTTCCTGTTTTTGGAAAGACTCAGTTCCCTGTCAAGTTCATCATAATCGGATACACTTGCGGTATTTACATATCCGCAGGCCTTTGCAATTCCCACCACATCCACTGAAGATGCCACTGTCGGCATTCCTCCTACTGTTTCGTGAGCCCCGTTATTGATTATGATATGAACCATATTTTCCGG
>ONWL01000095.1 GCA_900321525.1 uncultured Eubacteriales bacterium | reverse complement strand
TGACCCCTACATCATTGTTAAATGTCATAATGGCAAAAGCAGAACCAAAAAAAATGATCCCTGCAAGAAACACAACTTTGCACCATTCCCACCACATGGGAACATGGGATTCTGGTTCCAGGGAAATCATCAAATCCTCTTCTCCTAACAGTGTCACTTCTACATTCTCTACTTGAGCCTGGATCATCTGAATCAGATCCATGGCAGAGTATATGGTTCGGCTTTTTCCTTTCACCGGTGTATTCAGTTTTACTTCTACCCCACGACATGCCTCAAGCACATGAGGATTTTTGCACCATGTTTCACTGATGTCCGAAATATGGACTTGCTCTGCTGTCACATGGGGATTGAGTTCCAATTTCATATATAATATCTCATTCATACAGAAATCTCTTCCTCCTGTAACAAAAAGCAATCTCTCGTTTCTTCCATCTCCGGCAATGCCGTCTCTGTATCATTTGTTTCACAGCGTACCAGCACTGCCCCTGGAGAAGCTACTGCACTATTGCCTGCAAACATATACCAGATCATACACAGAGCCACTGCCAGTATGAGCAAAATGCCACCAATTTTTACCATTGATTTTGTCATAATCCACTTCCTCTGTTCTTTTATTCTCAGGTATTTCACAAATGCCTTTCTTTGCCATTAGTGTAATCCATTCCAGATTTTATATGCTGGCAATATATGGTAAATTAAATTTACACCATACATTCACGCATTTTTTTCAGAATACGTTTTTCCATTCGACTAACCTGCACTTGCGACATTCCCAACACCATTGCCACTTGTGTCTGTGTCTTGTCCAAAAAAAAGCGCATCACAATTAGTTTCTGTTCCCTGTCTTCCAGTCCTGCAATCAACTGGTAAACTGTCATACGATTGATCAGTGTTTCCTGCTCGTCCTGTTCCTGTTCCAGCCTGTCCATACGGGTAATAGCACCACCGTCTCCCTGATAAATCACTTGCTGCAAACTCTCCACTTCTGCTGCCGATTCCAATGCCGCAGACAATTCTTCGCGTTCTACCCCCACTGCAGATGCCAGTTCCTCTATCGTAGGATCTCGACCTTGTTTTTTTTGAAACTCCTCCGTCTTTCGCCTGGCCAAAATTGCCAGTTCTTTCATGGAACGACTAACTTTCACCATCCCATCATCCCGTAAAAATCGTTTGATCTCCCCGGTAATCATGGGAACTGCATATGTAGAAAACTGTACACCAAAACCACTGTCAAACCGGTCTATCGCCTTAATCAGACCAATACACCCCAACTGAAACAAATCATCTGCCTCATACCCTCTCCCAGTGAAGCGTCTGACGATGCTCCATACCAGTCCCAGATTTCCGCTGATGACCTGATCTCTTGCATTTTTATCTCCTGCCTGCGCCTGCTCAATCAGCAACAGTTTTTCTTCCATTCAATCTCAAACCCTCTCACCGGCAGATGCTGCTGCCTGTTTCCATCCTTCCGCAACATCTGGAAATATTTTTCCTAATATGACTTTTGTCCCTCTGCCTGGTGTGGATTCTACACAAACCGTATCCATAAAGGCTTCCATAAAGGAAAATCCCATTCCAGACCGTTCCAAATCTGGTCGGCCTGTATACAACGGCTCCATTGCTTTTTTCACATCCGCAATGCCAACACCCCAGTCCTGTATCATCGTACTGGTTTCCTTTCCTATAATGGTACATTTGATTTCTACAACCCCCGGACCATTCCCGTATCCGTGTATGATCGCATTGGTCACTGCCTCTGAAACAGCAGTTTTCACATCTTCTAATTCTTCTACCGTGGGATCTAACCTGGAAAAAAAGGCGGCCACTACAGCACGCACAAAAGAAATATTCCGGCTGTCACTGTCCACCTGCAGCTGCATCGTTTCACACATAAGACTCTCCATTTCTTTTCTATATTTGCCTTTTGAAATCGCATTCATTAGATGTGAATATGAGGCATAATGGTATAAATACCGGACATTTTCAAAATACGACTTACCCGTTCATTTTCTCCTGTCAAAAAAATTTTTCCTTTTTCAAACGACACTTCCTTGTAACGAGCCAGCAGCATACCAATTCCGGCACTATCCATAAACACTGTATTGGAAAAGTCGAATACCAACTGTTCCACTCCCTGCTTTTTCATACACTCTCTGGCAATATGACTGATCTGAGGGCAGCTGTTTTCATCCACCTCCGAAGGCAGATAAATCCGAACATACTCTCCTACACACTGATACGCTGATTCCGTTTTCATGTCACTCCTCCATTTCTGCAATGCTTGTTCACACTGTTATATCATATGAAGCCTGATTGGAAAATATGAATCTTGTCCCAAATCGATCATTTCCTGTTACACAAAAAAATGCCCCTCTACCTTACGATAGAGAGACATTCCTCCATTTCACTTTCCGTCTCGGAACTATATTCTGTTTTATTACGGTGTATTTTCCTCTTCATTCTCCGGATTGTTCTGGCGCTCCTGCCACTGCTGGCGATACTGAGCCTTTAACACATCTGGATTGGTTCCACGAATGGCACCCAACTGCTCCATTGCCATTTCAAAAAAATCTGTTTCCACAAAATTTTCCCCGATGGATTCAAAGCATTGTGCCGCCAAAGTAGGATCTCCCATATACACATGACACATACCTGCCCAGTATAAGGCATTGGGATCCTCTCCATGTTCTAAAATAGCATTGTAATACGCCAGTGCTGTCGCATAGTCCTGTGTGTCTCTGTAATAATTCGCCCATACAAGCAAATCTGTAGTAAAATCTGTGGAAAGATTATCTTGTACCACTTTATATGCATCCCGATATGCTTCTGCAGAAGAAGCTCGTCTGGACACTTCCGCAAAAGCATCTTCAATGTCCAGATAATCGTGGGTGATGTACAAAGACATCACTTCCAGCATACGATCATAGTTGACCAATTCCTGTTCGGAATCACTTGCATGCCGCTGATAAGTAGATTCTGCATCTTCTGCCGACCGTTGCATGTCCCCAATGGTGCCATTCAACTCCTCTAACTGGTCGGTCAGATCTGCCACTTCCTGATTGAGATCCGCAATCTTACCTTCATAAGCATCTGCCGTATAATGGTTGACGCTTTCATACTCGCTTCGAATCTGTGGCACAATGGCATACCAGAAAATCCCCAATGCCAGCGCCACACCAACCAATATATAAAATGCATTCAGCAAATAACTGCCCACATCCCGTACTTTGGTGGGAATGATCACATCTGCCCGCTCTTTTTCTCCAGCCTTTAACGGAACCTTTTTATTTTCTACTAGTCTTCTAATTTTCAAGTCATTCAGGTATGCTCTGGCACAGATGTTACCTCTGTCTACTTCCAAACAACGATTCAACACCGCCACTGCTTTTGCATACTGTTGTGTCTGGATATAAACAAGTGCAAGCACTTGGTATGCCTTTAACAGTCTGGGATTCAAATTGATGACTTTTTTCAACTGGATAATCCCCATATCTAAATTGCCATCTTCCTGAATGGTCTGCAATGCCAAGTTAAACTTCTGGATAGAATTGTTGTAACTGTTTACCTCATCAGTATCTTCCAACAAATCACGGATATAATGCTCCGCCGGATTGTTGCGAAATTTCAATAGACGACTGAGTCTCCACTCCTTCAATGCAAGATCCGCATCTCCCATTTCATAATAAACCAGTCCCAGTAAATTCCGAACCGGTACACTTCTTTTGTTCAATTGCAGGCTTGTACGCAGACACTCCGCTGCGCCGGATAAATCCCTGGCCCGGGCTTTTGCCAGTCCCCTATTATAATATGCATTGGCTGCTTCCTGAATCTTCACATATAAACTGTGATCGGTGCCGCATTTTGGACAGATATAACCGTCTTTCAAAGAAACATTACAAATCAAACACTTCATGTCACTTCACTCCCCATAGCAGATTCAGCTCTTGGCTGCTTCATTGATCTGCTTTAACAGTTCTGTCAAAATATCGGACAAATCCGTAGACTTGTCATTTTCTACCTCATCTCTCTCTTTGCTGATTTCCTCACTTGGACGAAACTTCGCCAATTCCTCTTCAAAATCAATCATTCTTCTCTCCCATCCGCACAGTGTGCTGTTCCCATTACACGATATTTCAATGCCCTCTCCATATAGCGTTTTGCCACAATCGCTCAAATTTTATTATAACATATTCAAGCCGCTTACGAAACCCCAAAATGTAACATTCCGTAAAATCCCCCTTTTTCTCCCTTGAAAAACCGGTTTTGCTATGTCATAATAACTGCATAAAGTCCCAGAAAATGGATGGGCAACCAACTTATATCTCTACAGGGGGAAACAGCACGATGAAAGCGGTGGGAATCATTGCGGAATACAATCCATTTCACAACGGACATGCCTATCTGATCAAACAGGCAAGAAAACAGACCGATGCAGATGCGGTCATTGTCATCATGAGCGGTTCTTTCGTCCAACGGGGGGAACCTGCCATTTTTGACAAATATACCAGAACGAGAGCCGCCCTTGCCTGCGGTGCAGATCTGGTGCTGGAACTGCCTGTCTGGTGTGCCACTGCCAGTGCGGAACTATTTGCTGCCGGTGCCGTGGCACAGCTGACTGCTGCCGGCTGTGATTTTCTCTGTTTTGGCAGTGAATGTGGTAACCTGTCCCTGTTACAGCAGGTAGCAAAATTGCTGGCAGAAGAACCGCCTGCTTATCGTGACCATCTGCAAACCGCACTCCGTACCGGCCTATCTTATCCGGCTGCGGTCATGAAAGCGGCTTCTCACACGATAGAGGGACATTGGGCATTGTCCGATCAACTGCCTGCCCTCCTTTCCTCTCCCAATAATCTGCTTTCCATAGAATACTTAAAAGCCATTTACAGGCAGCATAGTTCCATGCAGCCTGTCACCATCCAAAGAATCGGGCAGGGCTATCATGATACAACGCCTACAGAACCTTACAGTTCTGCTTCTGCCATCCGCAATTATCTGCATACTTCTGATTCAGACAGCACTACTGTGGAAAATCAAACCTTCTCCGAACTTTCCCAGTGGATGCCGCCTGAAGCACTTTCCTGCATCCAGCCTGCACAGGCACTAAGGGCAGACGATTTTTCTGGACTGTTAGACTATCGAAGGTGTTACACCGATGATTTTACGAAATGGGCTGGCTTTTCTCCTGCTCTTTCCAATCGACTTTTGGCTTTGGAACACACACCTGTAGCATTGACAGAAGTGGCAGCACAATTGAAAACCAAACAATACACCTATAGTCATATCAGTCGGGCACTGTTTCATATGTTGTTAGATATTCGCTATACAGATTTAGAAGCAGCAGAAGCAGTAGGATACACCCCCTACTTACGTGTTTTGGGGATACGCCGGGAAATGACCGGACTGCTTCGCCAGATCAGCCGCAACACAGATATCCCACTGATCAATAAAGTGGCAGATGCACTGCCAGACCGATTATTCCAATTAGACTTACAGGCCTCTCATCTGTACCGCAGTGTGTTGTATCACAAAACCAGGGTATTGCTTCCAGATGAATACCGGGCAGGTGTCAGTATTTTGTAAGAAACAGACACGGAATCCCCCTGTTGACCAATTGATTTTCCAAAGAGTTTATATTATAATAATTTTATTATGGTTATGTTTCAAATACAAAGGGGGATTTTTCATGCGCTGTAAATTTTGTGGTTTAGAGACCAAATCTGCTGTTTGCGAATATTGCGGTTATGATAATGTACACGGAGACAATTATGACACAAGCATTGTCACCAGTGCCAATTATAAAGGGCCTAAATTAAATACAAATAATTACGGCAGCGAATCCACTGCTGAGCATGCTGCCCACGCCCCCTATGAAGAACCCGAATGGGGCAGTTCTGCAACGGCACAAAATGCAGAAAATTACCACCAGACTTCTTTTGAAGAGTTTGATTCCACATTTCCGGACCCGGGTATGGAAGATTACAGAAATTCCATCCCTTACAACAATGTCTCTGCTTCCGGTGAGAGGGGCAAATCCTCTTTCAACTGGAAGAAATTCAATGTAGGAATTTTCATCCTGCTGCTATTCATCCAAGCCCCTCTTGCCTTTCTGTATTTTGAAAGACAATGAGTAAAAGGATACTCTATCCCTTTTCAACCGTTTGTTTCCGTTCATATTTCAAAAAGAAAAATTCCAGATCGAAATAGGTCTGTTCCTCGCTGTCTGCCGTCAGTTCCCAGTCTGGCAATACATCCAGATTGGGAAAATGGGCATCTGCCTGATACCGATACATGATCTTTGTCACATATGCCACATCTGCATAGGGCAAAAATTGTCTGTAAATGCTCTCTCCCCCAATGATATAAATATCTTCTGATGGGTAACCCTTTAACAATTCCAGACACGCCTCCACCGAATGTACCACTGTGCCATATTTTACCTGAAAATCCGGTTTTTCCGACAGAATGATGTTGGTACGTTTTGCCAACGGCATCTTGCCCGGCAGGGTATCCAGTGTCTTTCGTCCCATGACCACCACTTTTCCAGTGGTGATCTTTCTGAAATATTCCTGATCTGCCGGAATTCGTACCAGCAGATTACCCCGATGCCCGATGCCCCAGTTTTCATCAACCGCTGCCACAAGATTCATATGGATTCTCCTCTCATAAACGACTGCTTCCCTGTACAAAGGATGCACAGGGAAGGTTTTGAATGTTCTAGTCTTATTAATTCTTAAAGCTGTGAATTGGTGCCGGAATCCGTCCTTTTCTGGAAATAAAAGCTTCACAAGACTTGGTATTGACCGGAATGATCGGCGCATAACCAAGCAATCCGCCAAATTCTGCTGTTTCGCCTACTCCCTTGCCGATGACCGGAATGACACGCACTGCGGTGGTCTTCTGGTTGACCATACCAATGGCAGCCTCGTCTGCAATGATACCGGCAATGGTGGAAGCAGAGGTCTCTCCCGGAATGGCAATCATATCCAGACCTACAGAGCAGACACAAGTCATAGCCTCCAACTTCTCAATGGTCAATGCGCCTACCGTTACCGCATCGATCATCCCCTGATCTTCACTGACCGGAATAAACGCGCCGCTCAAACCACCTACATAAGAAGATGCCATAATGCCACCCTTTTTCACCTGGTCATTTAACATAGCCAGTGCAGCAGTGGTACCTGGCGCACCTACCATCTCCAGACCGATCTCTTCCAAAATCTCTGCCACGCTGTCTCCTACTGCCGGAGTGGGTGCCAGAGACAGGTCGATGATACCAAATGGTACACCTAACCGTCTGGAAGCCTCCTGTGCCACCAACTGTCCTACACGGGTAATCTTAAATGCAGTCTTCTTGATGGTCTCACACAGAACAGAGAAATCCGCCCCTCTTGCTTCTTCTAAGGCGTGCTTGACTACACCCGGACCACTGACACCTACATTGATGATGATGTCTCCTTCCGTCACACCGTGGAAGGCACCTGCCATAAATGGATTGTCATCCGGTGCATTACAGAAAATCACCAGCTTGGCACAACCAAGAGAATCATGATCAGCGGTACGCTCTGCTGTTTCCTTCACGATCTGTCCGCACAAACGGACAGCATCCATATCGATACCGGTCTTGGTAGAACCTACGTTCACAGAACTGCACACGCGGTCTGTCTCTGCCAAAG